>DATAPF010000010.1:0-3676 GCA_036265355.1 Kofleriaceae bacterium
GCTTCGTGCCCAGCACCGCCAGCCAGATCCACGTCTCCGGCGGCGGCCCCACCGGGCTGGTCCTCGACGAGGACCGCGGCCAGCTGTTCGTGCTGACCCGGTTCGACGACGCGATCTCGGTGATCGACACCCGGACCCGGACCGAGATCGCGCACGTCGCGATGCACAACCCCGAGCCGCCGAGCGTCACGACCGGCCGCCGGTTCCTCTACGACGCGTCGTTCTCGTCGGCGCACGGCGACTCGGCGTGCGCCAGCTGCCACGTGTTCGGCGACTTCGACAGCCTGGCCTGGGACCTCGGCAACCCCGACGCGCAGGTGACCGACATCCCGGGCCCGTTCGCCAGCGCGCTGTTCAACCCGTTCACGACGCCGCCCACGCCGCTCGATCCGATCTTCCATCCGATGAAGGGGCCGATGACGACCCAGAGCCTGCGCGGCATGCTCAACAGCGGGCCGATGCACTGGCGCGGCGATCGCACCGGCGGCGGGCCCGGCGTCACGAGCGCGCAGCCCGACACCGGCACGTTCGACGAGCGCGCCGCGTTCGCCAGGTTCCAGGCCGGGTTCACCGACCTGCTCGGCCGCGACACGGCGATCCCGCCCGCCGACATGGACGCATTCACCGACTTCATCCTCCAGGTCCGCTATCCACCCAACCCCAACCGCGCACTCGACAACTCACTCACCGCCGCGCAGGAGACCGGGCGCCAGCTGTTCAGCGGCGTCAACTGCGGCATCCCGGCGCCCGACGGACGGCTCAACGTCCTGACCTGCATCAGCTGTCACGTGATCGATCCGGGCGGCAACCCCGGTTCGGCGGTGCCCGGGTTCTTCGGGACGACCGGGCTCTACACCTTCGAGGGCGAGCTCCAGCTGTTCAAGGTCCCCCACCTCCGCAACCTGTACCAGAAGGTCGGCATGTTCGGGAATCCGCGGGAGAGCGGGGTGCTCGGCGATGACTTCGGCTTCCAGGGCGATCAGGTCCGCGGCTTCGGCTTCCTCCACGACGGCGACATCGACACGGTGTTCCGGTTCCACCACGGCCCGACGTTCTCGGTGCTGCTCACCGGCGAAGGCAACGGCGGGTTCCCCGAGGGCCCCGAAGGCGAGCTCCAGCGCCGGCAGGTCGAGTCGTTCGTGCTGGTGTTCCCCGGCAACCTCGCACCGATCGTCGGTCAGCAGATCACGCTGACGGCGAGCAGCTCCGGCGCGGTGACGGCCCGCGTCGACCTGCTCCGCCAGCGCGCCGATGCCGGTGAGTGCGATCTGGTCGCCAAGACGACCCTGTTCGACGCCGAGGCCGGCTTCGTGTACGCCGGCAACGGCCGGTTCCGGGCCGATCGCCGCGCCGTCCCGCCGGTCGGCGAAGCCGCGCTGCGCCTGCTCGCCCGTATCGGCCGGCCCGTGACCTTCACCTGCGTGCCGCCCGGTTCCGGCGAGCGGATCGGCGTCGACCGCGACGGCGATGGCGCGTGGGACGGCGACGAGCGCGACGCTCACACCGATCCTGGAGATCCGCTCAGCCGGCCGTGACCGGACAAGCAACGGTGGGGTTGCGATCGGGTGGCGTCACAGAAAAACTCTCACCCGGTACACGTCCGCGGCGGTGGGAGGCTACTTCCGCACCGATTCCTCACTACGGGCTCCGCAACAAGGGCTTGTTGTCGCCCTTGCAGACAACGGAACATCACGTAGGCGATGGCGCACGCGGATCTGCCGGAGGAGCGGTTCGAGGTCGAGCATCAGGTTCGCGCCGGTGGCATGGGGGCCGTGTTCCGCGCCCGCGACCGCAGCTCGGGTGAGCCGGTCGCGATCAAGGTGATCGGGACCGGCCACGATGTCCGCGGCGCGCGGTTCGCCCGCGAGGTCCAGCTGCTGTCCGAGCTGTCGCACCCCGGCATCGTGCGCTACATCGCCCACGGCGTCACGCCGGCGGGCGCGCTGTTCCTGGCCATGGAGTGGCTCGACGGCGAGGACCTGTTGTGCCGCCTGGAGCGCGAGCCGCTCTCGATCGGCGAGTCGGTCGCGCTCGCCGCGCAGGTCGCCGAGGCGCTCGGCGCGGCGCACGCGCGCGGCATCGTCCACCGCGATCTCAAGCCGAGCAACCTGTTCTTGCTCGATGGACAGCTCGATCGGGTCAAGGTGCTCGACTTCGGCATCGCCCACAAGGCGGGGCTGACCCAGCTGACCCGGACCGGAGCGATGGTCGGCACGCCGGGCTACATGGCGCCCGAGCAGGCGCGCAGCCACGGCGCGATCGACGCGCGCGCCGACGTGTTCGCGCTCGGCTGTGTGCTGTTCCACTGCGTGACCGGCACGCCGCCGTTCGAGGGCGACAGCCCGATCGCGGTGCTCGGCAAGATCCTGTTCGACGAGGCGCCCCGGGTCAGCGCGCTGTGGCCGGACGTGCCCGAGGACCTCGACGCGCTGGTCGCCCGGATGCTGGCCAAGGATCCGGCGCGGCGGCCCGGCGACGGCGCCGCCCTGACCGCCGAGCTCGCCGGCCTCGGGCCAGAGGCCCGCAGCGCGGCGGTGGCTTCCCGCCAGCGGGCCGGGCTGCGCTCGGCGCTGACCGGCGGTGAGCGGCGGCTGGTGTCGGTGGTGATGCTCGCGCCGGCCGACGACGACCCGATCGCCGAGGACGAGCTGCGGCGGACGATCCGGCCCTACGGCGGTCGCATGGAGCAGCTGGCCGACGACTCCACGTTCGTCGTGATCGACGCCGAGCGCGCCGACCGCACCGACCGCGCCGAGCGCGCCGAGCGCAAGGTCGCCACCGATCAGGCGGCGCAGGCCGCGCGCTGCGCGCTGGCGATCCGCGCGCTCGCCCGCCACCGCCCGATGGCGATCGCGATGGGCCGCGCCGAGTCGACCAGCGCGCTGCCCGAGGGCGACGTGATCGACCGGGCGTCGCAGCTGCTCGCCCAGCCGCCGCCGGCGACCGCCGGCCCGCTGCCGATCGCGCTCGACGACATCAGCGCCGGCCTGCTCGACGCCCGGTTCGACGTCGTCGAGGCGTCGTCCGGCCTGATGCTGTGCGGCGAGCGCCCCCTGATGCAGGGCGCCCGCACCCTGCTCGGCCGCCCGACCCCGTGCGTCGGCCGCGACTGGGAGCTCAGCGCCCTCGCCGGGATCCTCGACGAGTGCATCGACGAGCGCGAGGCCCGCGCCGTGATCGTCACCGCCCCGGCCGGGATGGGCAAGTCGCGGCTCGCCGCCGAGTTCGTCGCCCGCCTCCCCCAGCACGGCGAGCCGGTCGCGGTCTGGGTCGGCCGCGGCGACTCGCTGCGCGCCGGCGCCACCCTCGACCTGCTCGCCCAGGCGCTGCGCGGCGCGCTCGGCATCCACGGCGGCGAGCCGCTCGCCGAGCGCCGCGCCCGGATCCACGCCCGGGTCGCCGAGCGGATCGCCGCCGCCGAGCGCACCCGGGTCGCCGAGTTCCTCGGCGAGCTGATCGGCGCGCCGTTCCCCGACGACGCGGCTAGCCCGGCGCTGCGCGCCGCTCGCCAGGACGCCCAGCTGATGGGCGAGCAGATGCGCAAGGCGTGGCTCGACTTCCTCGACGCCGAGACCGCCGCCCAGCCCGTCCTGCTCGTGCTCGAGGACCTGCACTGGGGCGACTTCGGCACCGTCCGGTTCGTCGACACCGCGCTGCGCGATCGCCGCGAGCGGCC
>DATAPF010000011.1:0-22156 GCA_036265355.1 Kofleriaceae bacterium
ACCAGAGGGAGGGGGCGACGCATGGCGCGCATTGTAGCGACGCGGGCCCGTCCTGCGGTGCGGCGCACCGACAAACGCTGTCCGGTGCGCATCGCTCGCGGCGGGTCTGTACCGGTCACCGTACCGGGACATGCGGGCCGACCGTCTGGTCGCCGGGCGACGCCGAAGCTACAGTCGGACGTGCTCTCGACTGGGTCCTCGGGCGTGTCCTCGGCCGTGTCCTCGACGGTGCCCGCGATCGCGATCCGCGCCCGGTCGCTGCCGCGCCGGCGGTTCACGCGCGCGCTGCTCGACGATCTGCACGGCCTGGCCAACCGGCTGCTCGCCGAGGACGCCGCGCACTTCCGGGTCCACGCCGAGACCAACGAGGTGGTCCACATCTACGAGCGCGCCGACACCGGCGCCGTGATCGGCTTCCAGTTCTGGCGGACCGCGGCGATGGAGCTGCCGGGCTGCCGCGCCGTGATCGGCGGCAAGCTGCGGATCGACCCGGCGTTCCGCCGCCGCGCGCTCCACCTGCGCTCGGGGCTGCGGTTCTACCTCGAGACCCAGCTCCGCCACCCGCGTACCCGGTTCTACCGGCTGTCGCTCGCCAGCATGTTCGGCTTCGTGTCGATCACGTCGGCGCTCGCCGAGTACCGGCTGTTCGACCCCGCGGCGGCCGACCCCGAGGGCCGCGCGATCCGCGCCGCGTTCGAGCGG
The DNA here is from genome assembly GCA_036265355.1 of Kofleriaceae bacterium. Classification (GTDB taxonomy): domain Bacteria; phylum Myxococcota_A; class Polyangia; order Haliangiales; family Haliangiaceae; genus JABFXX01. The sequence continues at coordinate 703 of DATAPF010000011.1, forward strand.
CTCGCCGCGCAGAGCCACTACGAGCTCGACCCGGTGACCGGCCTGATCGCGGTCGGCATCCGGGTGACCGAGGCGACCCTGGCGCAGTTTCCGGCGAGCTACTACGAGCGCCCCGAGGCGCAGCTCTATGCACGGGTCAATCCGGGCTGGCGCGACAACGGACGCAATGTGGGCTTCTGGTTCCGCTTCTCGCCGGCGAACCTGACCCGGCTGGTCCGCACGATCTGGGCCAAGCGCTGAGCGGCGTCACCGTGCGGTCAGGGGCGCAGCTCGCGCTCGAGGTGAGCCGAGCCTTGCAATCAGGCCGCGAGCCGGCACTGCCGATCCAGGCATGGTCGGCTTTGCATTCCTGGAGGATTCAATCGACCAGTCGGATGATCGGGTGGACAACCGCGCCGGTCGCGGCGATGCTGTATCCGGAAGACGCAGAACATCCAATCGACCACCCATGGACATGACAGACATCACGCACAGGTGGTGATAAGGACGGCATAGTGCGCGATCAAGCAGACTGTGCCGTGACGTCCCGGCACTGCCTACTTGGCGAGTGTAGCGATCGCCGACTGCAGAGGACAATCTACTCGTTGAGTCGGTCCCGCCGCAACCTGGGTGGTCTCAGTGCCGCCGCCTCCGACGACGCGCGCGAGATCGATCGTGTTCAGCGCCCGGACAGTTTCCTTACGCAACATGAGCTTGTGTGGTGATTTCGTCATTCTGCGACGATAGCGCAGCGGGGGTGCTCGCCGCACGTATCGATCACCTGCTCGGCTCTCGGAAACCTCCAGCGTGAGATTTCCCCAGTAAATCCGCGACTCACGAGGTCTGCACCCTCCATGTGGACTGCGATGACCGCGGACTTGTGCGCTTGCAGTGTCCACAGCCTGGCGCCGGTGGCGACATCCCAGAACCGCAGCACGCCATCACCGTCACCACCGATCAGCAGACCATCGAATGCGATTATCGCATCGGCGAGAAACCGTGAGCCACCCCGGTAAATCCGGACCAGCTGACCGGATGTCCCGTCCCATAGCCGGGCGGTGCCGTCGGCACCCGCAGTGACGATCCTCCCGCCGGGGGCCCAGCGCGCCGAGAATACGTGACCGATGTGCCCCGCGAGCTGCGCGACGACGCGAGGCCGCGTCAGGTCGACCAGCACCGGGGCGGCCGTGTTCTTCAGCCAGCTGGGGAGCGCCACGAGGCGAGCGCCATCGGGTCGGAGCGATATCATGCGCGCCGGCATCTCGAGGTCCGCCAGGGCCGCGCCGCTCGGATCGTAGATCTGCAGTCGCCGCTGTGCGGTGGCCGCGACCACCTTCCCATCTGCAAGAATTTCCGCGGCATCGATGCCCCCGGAGGCGCGCAGCACCAGGCCGGCGCCGCGGTCGCGCGTGACGATCAAGGAGCCATCCACCGCCCCGGTGACGAGGTCTGTCCCGGCGCCGGCAAACGCCACCGCACTGACCGGCGCGCCGTGGCTGATCGTGCGCAGTAGACGGCCGCCCGGCAGCTCGAAGACCTGGACCACACGGTCGCGCGCGATCGCCGCACGGTCACCCAGGACGGAGACCGCCGGGGCCGCCGGCAGGAAGTCGTCGCCGGGTCCGGGCGTTGCGCCGGCGAGCTCCGCGATCCGTTGATCGTGCGCTGTGTCCCAGACCTGCGTCGGAAGATCGCTACAACCCACGGCGACGAACCGCGTGTCGGGCCGGGCGCCCAGTCCGATGTTGCACGTGGTGCCGGCCGGCGATGACGCCCAGCGTCGATAGGGCGAGCTCGCGTCCCAGACCCGGGCCGTTCCATCCCACGAGGCGCCCACCACGCGACCGGAGCTCGCATCGAAATGCGCAACCGGGGTGACGTTGCGCGGCCCGTCGAGCACCGCGATGGGTAATCCCTCCCCGGCGTCCGCGACGACAACCGTGCCATCGGCGCTCGCGGCGAGTACCAGCTGGGAGGTCGGATCGAACTCCACCGCGAGGATCTTGCTGTGACGAGGATTGAGCTGGCTCTGCGGCGTGCCCGTGGCGGCATGCCAGATCTGCACCGCGCCGTCGCGACTCCCCGCGACGACCCGCTCGCCGTCGGGCGAGAACGCGACCGCGTCGACGGATTCCCCGGATGGGCGAAGGTGTTGCAGCCGGGCTCCGCCGGGAACGCTCCAGATCGCCACGTCACCCGCGGCGGTCCCGGTCACGAGATGTGAATGCGCATCGAACGCGACCCCGTGGACGGGTTCGGGGAGGGTCAGGACCTGCCTCCACGTATGCGCGTCGAACACGCGCAGCTCGTCGCCGTTCGTGGTCGCCAGCCAGCCGTCGGGGCTGAACACGAGATCAGGAAAGCCTCCCGGGCGACCCCGCAGCTGGCTGACCACGGCCCCCGTGGCAGCGTCCCAGACATCCACGAGGGCGCCACTCTCGTCGACCGCCGCGATCCGCGTTCCATCGCGGGAGATCGCGACCCGGAAATAGGTCACCGGGGTGCCGCCGGTCCTGGGCGTGAGCTCGCGGATCAGCGCACCACTCGCCGGGTCCCAGACCCGGACCTCGGCTTCGCCCGCGGTGACGAGGATCGCACCGCCCGGTCCGTACGCGGCGTGGTTGACCCTGGAACCGTGGGGCAGCGTGCGCAGCAGCCGGTACGTCCGGCCGTCCCAGAGCTGTGCGTTCCGGTCATCGGTGGTGACGATCTGCGCGCCGTCGGGAGCGAACGCGGCCGACAGCATGCGTCCCTGGCTGCTCGCGAACTGCGCTTGCTCCATCAGGCGCGGCTGCATCGAGCGCGCGAGCATGAACGCCGTGCTGGGCGAACCATCCCGCCGGTACGCCTCGGTCAGGTGCGCCTGGGCCTCCGGCTCACCGTGGAGCAGCGCCGCGCGGCCTTGCTCGAGCTCGGACTGGGTGACCCGGACCTCCGCGAGCTGCTGCGCCGCGCGGGTCTGCTGCTCGGCGAGCCGGGTCCGCTGCTCGGCGAGGTCCGCCTGCATCGCCGAGCGATACCCGAGCGCGCCGAGCGCGCCGGCCACGGCGAGCACGCCGAGCGCGCGCCGGGCCCACCGGATCCGGCGGGCGCGCTGCTGACTCGCCGCCACGAACGAGCACTCGAGCTCGCTGAGCTTCGCCCGGCGCGGCGGTGCCCAGCGCTCGACCTCGGCGAGCACCTCGCGGCCCCACAGCAGGCCCTGCGGCCGGTCGCGGTCCTGCCAGTGCTGCGCGGCCGACCGGAGCTGCTCGCGCGGCTGCGCGCGCAGCACGGCGCGGAACTCGGCGGCGAGCTCCGGTGCGCTGGCATGGCGCGCCTCGGGCGCCTTGGCCAGGGCGCGCTGCAGCACCCGATCGAGCTCCGGTGAGAACGCAGTGCCGAGCGAGGGTGGGTCGGCGCGCAGGTGCTGCTGGTAGTACTCGTCGGTGTTTGCCGCGCTGAACGGAGCGTGCCCGGTCAGCGCCTCGTAGGCGACGCAGCCGAGCGCGTAGATGTCGCTCGCCGGGCCGACCGCGCACGGATCGCCCCACTGCTCGGGTGACATGTACGGCGCCGAGCCGATCACCGCGCCGCGATGGGTCAGCCGGGCGGCCTGCTTGGAATCGGTGCGGGTCCGCTGCACGAGCTGCGGGGTCACGCGGATCCGCACGGTCGCGGCGCGGTCGGCGAGCGGCTCGATCGCCGGCTCGTCGTCGTCATCGCGTGGCTCGCTGGCTTCGGTGTCGTCGTTCAGCTTGGCGATCCCGAAGTCGAGCAGCTTGGGGAACAGGCGATCGCCGCTCGCGATCACCATGATGTTCGATGGCTTCAGGTCGCGATGCACGATGCCGCGCTCGTGGGCGGCCTGCACGACCTGGGCGACGCACTCGAAGAACGGCGCGAACTGGTCGAGCGGCATCGGCCCGCGCGACTTGAGCAGATCGCCGAGCGTGATGCCCTGCACCAGCTCCATCGCGATCCACAGCAAGCCGTCGTCCTCGGCGCCGAACGAGTAGACGTGGGCGGCGTAGGGATGGTCGAGGCGAGACGCCAGCTGCGCCTCGCGCAGGAACCGCTCCTTGGCCGTGTTGTTGCGGCGCCGGCCGGCATGCAAGATCTTGACGACAGCGTTGCGCTTGAGCACCGGTTGCTCGCAGCGGTAGACAGCGCCATAGCCACCAGCTCCGATCTGCTCGCGCAGAACGAACTCGCCCAGGGTACGCCCCGATAGATCAAGCTCTGCCATCGGCCACGCCGCAAGGCTAGACAGAGGACATCCGAAGAGATACTACACCCGATGCAGCAACTTGCTGCATCGGTCTCACTTTGCGGTGAGGAAAGGTGCGACGGTCGCGTACGCTCAGCGGTCCTCGCGCGACGCCGCGCCGAGGATGTCGGTCGTCCAGCCGCGGCGGCTCATCCAGCGAATCAGCGAGATCGGCGCCATGTGCAGCTGGTGGGCCGCGCGATACAGGTTTCCCGAGCTCTGGAGCGCCACCAGGCGCCACGCCGCCTTCTCGAGGTCGGACAGCGATTTGACGTGATGAAGGATGGACTGCTGCATCGGCGCCGAGAATCGTACATGGCGCACGCCGAGCGCGTGCGCGGCCTCGTCGAGGTACGCGTTCAGCAGGCGCGGGAACTCCGGCAGGCGCTGCGCCAGCGACGGGATCTTGAGCGGCCGGCACAGCAGGTCGGTGATCCGGTCCTGGCTGTGCAGACACAGGAACAGCGCAGCAGATCCGGATTCGTGAAACGCCGCCGCCAGCCGATCGAAGTCGCCGGGCAGCCGGTTGGACCGCAGACATACCGAGCCGCCGATCGCCGCCGCGAGCGACGGCATGCCGGCTCGCCGGCTCGGCGGCGCCCGCACCGAGCCATCGCTGTCGCCGCGCCGGGGATCGCAGACCACGAACGGCCGGTCCGGGCCGACCAGCCGGCAATGCAGCGAATGGGCGATCGGAACCAGGTCCGATTCGCCTTGCAAGCCGATGGCGGTACGCCGCGCGACGGCGTTGAGCAGGGTCCACATCGCATCGTCCACCAGGCTCGCGCGCTCATCGGACCAGCCGAACAGGCGACAGCAGAACTCCCGAAGATCGTGCTCGCGTGGCATGGCGCCGCCGCCTCCCTCTGCGATGTACTTCGGCTCCAGCAAACCACTGTTCGTATTTGACGCGTCTGGGTCAGAAGAGACGATATCCCTCCACATCGTGGGGTCTGGTGACATGATGTCCAAGGCGGTTGGAAGATGTGAACTCATCATGTGCGCTCGATCATGGGCGCGGGAGCGCGCGCCGTGCCAGCCGGTCGGGCCGCTGGTCGATTGGCGGGTTCAGGGCTGCAAAGGCGACCGCAGCGTCTTGCAGCGGGTCCGCGGACCAGCGCGGCGCGGTATCGAGACCGCGCCTCGGTCGGTTTGCCGCGCCAGGATGCAAAACCAGACCGGAGGGCTCGGCGGCGCCGGAACAGCGTATGCTGCGCGGCGATGGTCGAGCTAGAGACATCGAGGACCAAGACCGACTCGGCGGGTCCGAACGGGTGGAGCATCTGCGATGAAGTGACCCGGTTGCGCGAGTGGGGAACCGACATCGTCTACCCGCTGCCGTCGCGCCGCGACACAGCCATCATCGGCTCTGCCGGGGACTGCTGGCTGCGGCTGTGGGACCCCACGGGGCGGATCTCCCGGCGGCATGCCGCGCTGAGCTACGGCGTGGACGGCTGGTCGCTGGCGGACCTCCAGAGCAAGAACGGGGTCCACCTCGACGGCGCCCGCGTGGCCTCGCTGTCGCTGGTCCCCGGCGCCGAGATCCGGATCGGGCCGGTCACGTTGATCGCCGAGAGCCCGCGGCTGATCGCGCTGCGCCAGCTGATCGAGCGCATCATCGGCTGGGGGGAGGAGCGCCGCGAGGAGGTCGACCAGGCGCTGTTCTCGATCCGCATCGCGGCCACGCACCGCGAGCCGCTGCTGCTGTGCGGCGCGGGCAACCTGGTGCCGATCGCGCGGTCATTGCATCATTATGCGCTGGGCAATCAGCCGTTCATCGTCTGCAAGCCCAGGACGCCATTGGCCCGCGGGATGGACGCGCTCGCCGCGGCGACCGGAGGCACGCTGTGCGTGTGGCGGAATCAACAGCCCGACGACTTCGATGACGTCGTGTCGGCGCTGCGCGGTCCGTCGGCGCGCGCCTTGCTCGTGGTGTGTGCCCACGCGCTGCCGCGCGGCAACGACATCGCCTCGCAGATCGTCACGGTCGTCCGCTCGATCTTGATCCCGCCGCTGGCCGATCGCGCCCGCGAGCTGAATCGCATCATCGACGCCTACTTCGCGGATGCGATCTCGGCGTTCGGCGGAGGCTGGGTCACCGCGGCAGATCGCGAATGGGTGGCGAACAACGCATCGGGCTCGCTGCATCAGATCGGGATGGCGACGCGTCGCGTCGTCGCGCTGCATGCCTGCGACGAGAGCGTCACGCACGCCTCGAAGCTGCTCGCGATGTCGCACGGCTCGCTCTCGGACTGGCTGGCTCGCCGATCGCTCCCCGGCCGATCGCAGATGGCCGACGACGAGGACGAGGCCGACGACCGCTAGGGTGGGGGGCGGGCGCTCGCGTGGCCGCGAGCACGGCCTTCCAGTTGGCGACCACGGCGCGCGCCTTGGGATGGCGGGGACCGAGCTGATCGAGCAGGATGGTTCGCGCCTGATCGACGTAGCGGATCGCCTGCTCCGGCCGGTCCTGCTTCAGGTACAGGATGCCGAGGTTGTTGGCAGTCAGCGCGACGTCGATGTGAGCGCTGCCCAGCACGCGCTGCTTGATGTGCAGCGCCTCGCGGTACTTCTCGCTGGCGGCGGCGAGCTTGCCCTCGGCGTACAGCGAGGCTCCGAGGTTGTTCAGATTGACGGCGAGCTCGTAGTGGCACGCGCCGTAGCGCCGGCGGAAGATCGCGAGCACCCGGCCATACAGCTGCTGGGCCTCGGCGTGCCGCCCGAGGCCATCGAGGCTGGCGGCGAGCGCTGCCGCGTCGGCCGCGGTGTGGACACTGTGGGCCCCGAACAGGCGAGTGCGCAGCTCCATCGCCGCGCGGCCCCAGCGCTCGGCGGCGGCATAGCGCTCGCGGGTGTAGGCCAGTCCGCCGATGTTGTGATACAGGCTGGCCACGGCCGGGTGCTCGGCGCCGTGCTCGCGGAGCGTGATCCGCAGCGCGCGCCGGTAGTGCGCCTCGGCGCGGGCGAACCGTCCGGTGTACTTGTACAGCATGCCCAGGTTGTTCATGGCGATCGCGGCGTGGCGGGTCCGGGGACCGAGCTCGCGGGCGACCACGAGAGCTCGCCGCAGCAGCGGGCCGGCGCGGCGATAGTCGCCCAGCGCGCGATGCAGGTTGCCGAGGGTGCCGAGGATCTTGCTGCGAGACGTCCGGGCCCGGTCGCCGCGGACGCACCGGACGAGCGAGTACGCCTGTCCGGCGAGATCCAGCGCATCCTGGTACGCGTCGAGCTGATGCTTGGCCTCGGCGTGCGCGGTCAAGACGTCGGCCAGCTCCACGCGGTCCGCTCCGCGCAGCCGGCGGAGCAGCGTCGCGCTGGCGGCGTAGGCGGCCTCGGCCCGCCGGTAGTCGCCGGTGCGAGACCAGCGGCCTGCTCGCAGGGTCAGCTGGCGTGCCCGGCGCAGCAGCGGGTCCGCCGGGCGAGCCGGCAGCGGGCCGCGGCGCGCGTCACGCCGGCTCGGCACGCTCGACGATCCCGTGGTGAAGCATGAGCTCGACGAATGACTGCGCGGTCGGCCAGGAGCACCCGCCCCAGCGCCGGGTGTCGTCGGCGGAGAACCGCGCGTGCGACGCGAGCCCGGCGATCAGCCGCTGGTGCTGGCGGGGCACCGTGAAGATCCGGTTCGCCGCCAGGACCTCCAGCGGACCGGCGCCGCGGCGGCTGGTGGCGATCGGCCACACGCGCACGAGCCGGGTCTCGGGGGCGACCGGATCCGGGTGCGCCAGCACCGGCGGGTCCCAGCGAAAGTCGGCGACATCGGAGCGCCACACCGAGGCAAAGTCCTCGACGTCCGCCGCCGCGAGCCAGCGCGACAGATCGCGCATGCGGCCGCGCAGCATCCGCTCGAGCGCCCGCGACGAGCCGGGCTCCGACGGCGCGATCGGCGGCGGGTTGCGGCGCCACTCGGGACGGTCGCGGAACGCGCGCTCGATCGCCTTGCCGATGATCGACGCGACCGGGCGCGGCGTGCAACCCAGCGTCAGCGACAGCGAATGCTCCGCTGCCAGCGTCGCATGAAACGCGCCGGCGGGCAGGTACAGCAGATCGCCGGGGCGGAGCACGGCGCACACGAGATCGCGCTCCCGCGGCACGCGGGTGCGATCTCGCCCGTGGAACTCGACGAACTGTTCGATGGAGGCCGGGTCGGCGGGCCGGGTCGCGGCGACCGGAAACCGGGTCGATGCCGTGCGCGCGTAGCGCCACTGCTTCTCGCCCTCGATCTGCAGGATGAACACGTCGTGGCGATCGCAATGCAGCGGAATGCCCTGTTGCTTCGGGGACAGGTAACAGGCAAACCCGATCTGGTGTGCGAGACCGAGCACCGATTTCAGCGCCGCGACGACCTGGCGCAGCGGTTCGTGGCCCAGCTGGATGTCGCTCATGCAGACGCTGCGACCGGCGCTGTAGTGGCGCTTGATCGAGCGCGGATCGATCGAGATCTCGCGCTGCATCGCGACCCAGGCCTTGCAGGCCTGACTCGAGGCGGCGGTGCGGCCGATCCGGTACAGCGCGTCCGACGAGAACCCCAGCGGAGCGAACTTGTCGCGGGCCCCCGGGATCAGGAGCGATCTGCGTTCCCAGTACCGCGAGAAGAACGCGCGCGGGGTGATCGGATGAAACAGCCGATCGAGCTCACCCTGGAGATTCAACATCGACGGTGCCTCACCAGAGCCGGATCAGCGCCTCGTTGTGCTGCTGCTGCATGCCGTCCGGGGCCAGGGGCCGGTGAGCGACCGCGATCCCGAGGTCGGCCCCTCCGCGCGCCTCGACGAGACGGCGCGGATCGACGATGCGCGGTTTGCAGTTGGCGTTCTTCGACTGGGCCGGCTGGTTTCGCTTCATGATGGTCTCCTGGCGCTGGCCAGTGGCCAGAGGCGGATCAGCGTTTCGTTGTGCTGCAGCGACATGAAGTCCGCGACCACGATGCCGCCGGCCACGGCGATCCCGAGGTTCACTCCGCCGCGCACCTCGGTCAGGCGACCGGGCTCGATCACGCGGGTCTGTCCACGGGGCTGGTTCGATGCCCTGTGCTGGTTTCGCTTCATCATCCCCTCCTCGGTTTCGCCCGTGGTTACAAGCGAACGAGTGTCTCGTTGTGCTGCAAACGCATCTCGAACGGTGTCGGGCCGACGATCTGGATCGTGATTCCGCAGCCGCCGAGGATCTCGGTCAGGCGACGGGGCTCGATCACGCGGGTCTGTCCGCGGGGCGGGTTCGACGCCCTGTGCTGGGTGCGCTTCATGGAAGTCACGTCCTCTCCGGTGGCAGATACCGTCTGCCACCTGCAACGGCGCGCGTGTGTCGCCGCGCCTGACGACTTCATAGGACAGCCGGCTCTGCTGTCAAGTGGCATATCTGCACAGGCCGCGATCGCCTTGTGTTCACACGGCTTGGCTCGTCGAAAATCTCGCCGTGTCGGCGCCGTGAGTGATCAATTCACGATGGTTCCGGTGTTCCGTACATGTTCCGGTGTTCCGTACTTGTTCCGGTGTTCCGGCCCGCTCATCGCGCAGTCATCGCGCGGCGCCGGCGCGATCACACGCGGTTTGGTTGCCGCCGCGACACCCTCGCTCGTAGGCGCGCCGTGACTCGTCGACCCGGCCCACCGCGGCATCCAGCTGGCCGACCGCGACGCACGCCGGCGCGAACCCGGCGTTGCACGCGCGGTCGTAGAGCGCGAGCGCGCGGGCCGTGTTGCGCGGCAATCCGCGGCCCAGGCGATGGAGATCGCCGAGCGCGGCGCACGCCTCGGCGTCACCGGCCTCGCAGCCGGTGGAGAACCGGGCAATGGCCTTGGCGAGGTCGAGCGGCACCGCGCCGCGGGCGTACAGCGAGCCGGCCCAGCGACATCCGGCGGCGGGGTCGTCGGCGCACGCCTGGTCGTAGTGCGCGATCGCGGTGGCGGCGTTGCCGGGGATCCGCTCCTCGGCCGCGCCGAGCCGGATGCAGGCCTCGGGCTCGTGCAGCGCGCAGGTCGATCGATACAGCCGGAGCGCCTCGTCCATGCGGTCGGCGGTCTCGTAGGCGCGCCCGAGCGCCGCGCAGCCGGCCAGATAGCCGGTATTACATGCCCGGCCATACAGCTCGAAGACCCGGGCGTCGTGCGGGTCGCGGCGCTCGATCAGGCGCGCGCGCTCGGCGCAGGCCCGCCCGCTGCCCCGCGTGCAGCCCTGGACGTAGAGCTCGTCCGCCCGGAGGGTGTTCGCCGCGACGCCCCGGCCGTGCTCGTGGGCCCAGCCCGCGACCGCGCAGGTCTCGGCGCCGCCGTTGCGGCACGACCGCTCGAGCGCGTCGAGCGTCGCCGCGTCGTCGGGCGAGGCGCCTCGGCCGAGCAGGCGGGCGCTCGCGGCCAGGGCGCAGCCGAGATCGCTGCCGGCGTCGCAGGCGCGCGCGTACAGCCTGGCCGCCTGCCCGGCGTCGCGCGCCACGCCGGTGCCGCGCGCGTACAGCGTCCCGAGGTAGGCGCAGCCCCGCGGATCGCCGCCGTCGCACGCCTTGCGGTGGAGCGCGGCCGCGCGGTCGGCGCTGGGCGCGACGCCGTTGCCGCGCTCGTGGAGCAGCGCGAGGCTGGTGCACGCGGAGAACAGGTTGCGATCGCAGCCCTGGGCGAGCGCGGCCGCGGCGCGCGCAGGATCGGGCGCGGTGCCGTTACCGTCGAGCAGCGCGTCGCCGAGGTTGCCGCAGCCGGCGGCACTGCCGGCCTGGCACGCGCGCTGGTAGAGCTCGAATGCGCGCGCGGGGTCGGCGCGCTGCCCGCGTCCGCTGCCGATCATGAACCCGAGGTCGCTGCAGGCATCGGCGTCGTTCGCGCGGCAGCTCCGGTCGTAGAGCTCGACCGCGCGGCGATCGTTGTCGGCGCCCCCGGCGCTGGCCAGCAGGACGGCGAGCCCGGTACAGCCCCGGACGTCCGCGGCCGCGGCGTCGCACGCCTGGCGGTACAGCGCCTGGGCGCGCTGGAGATCGGACGGCACGCCGCGGCCGGCCTCGTAGGCGCGGGCCAGCGCCGTGCAGCCGGCGGCCAGCCCGGCGTCGCACGCGCGGCGCTCGAGCTGGGCTGCCGTCGCATCGTCGCGCGCCACGCCGCGGCCGGCCGCGTGGAGCTCGGCGAGCCGGAGACAGCCGAGCGGCTCGCCGCCGTCGCACGCGCGGTGGAGCAGCTCGCCGCGCTCGGCCGCGCCCGGGCCATCGCCGAGCTGCCCGGCGAGCTCGACGCAGCCCACGAGGTCGCCGCGATCGCAGGCCCGGCGGAACACGGCGAGCGCGCGCGGAGCGTCGCGCGGCACGCCGCGACCCGCCGCGATCGCGCGGCCGAGCAGCGTGCACGCCCGCGGCTCGCTCGCGCAGGCCCGGTCGAACAGCTGCGCCGCCGTCGCGGGGTCCTGGCCGACCCCGCGGCCGGCGTCGTACGCGCGGCCGAGCTCCAGGCAGCCGGATGGCTCGTTGCCGTCGCACGCCTGACGGAACATCGCGATCGCGCCGGTGTCGTCGCGCGCGCCGCCCCGGCCGTCCGCGTACATCGCACCGAGCCGGGCGCACGCGCGCGGCTGGCCGCCGGCGCAGCTCTGCTGGTACAGCGGGCGCGCGATCGCGTCCTGGTGGGTGGCCTCGTACAGCGCGGCGAGCTCGGCGCAGCTCTCGCCGTCTCCGCCGGTGCAGCCCAGCTGGTACAGCGCGCGCGCCTTGCCCGGATCGCGCGCGACGCCGTCGCCGCGCGCGTGGAGCCGGCCGGCGATCGCACAGGCCGCGGCCTGGCCGGCATGGCACTGCGCCTCGCGCGCGGCCAGCCCGGCGGCGGGCGCGGCGGGCGCGTGGCGCGGCGGCGCGGGCGGGTGCGGCGGGCTCGCCGGCGCGCAGATCGCCGTGTCGTCGCGGTCGCGCGCGGCCACCTTGCCGGGGCCGCACCGGCAGCCCTCGCCCTGGACCGGCGCGCCGTCGGCGCCGCAGCGGTACCCGCTCGGTGGGCCGGCGACCGCGCGCTGCGGGCCGGCGACGATCGCGATGACGCAGGCGATCGCCGCGATCGCGGCCCCGGGGTGGCTCATGCCGTCAATATATCGCGGGTCGCCGCGGCGCTAGCGAACGCAGCGGAAGCCGATGGTCTCGGACGCGACGATGTTGGGTGCCGCGCTCGGCCCGGCCTGCGCCTCGCTGCTCTTGAGCAGCGGCTCGCCGGCCGCGGTGGCTCGCTCGGACGGCGACATCCGATCGTGGCCGCCGCACACCACGACCAGGCCGTCGCGGAGCGTCGACGTCCACTCCTGCAGCGGCCCGGGGCCCGAGCCGTCCGGATCGATCGCCCACGCGCCGTTGCTCGCAGCCAGCCACTGCTCGCTGCTCGGCAGGCGGGCGCCGATCGCCTGGCAGAACGCGGCCGCGCGCTCGAACGTGACCCACGCCACCGGGTGCGCCGGATCGCGATCGTTCCAGCCGGTGACCGGCTGCAGGCGGAGCGCGTCGGCGACCGGCAGCGACTCGAGGAACCGGCGGTACTCGCGCCGCGTCACCTGGTGGGCGAGCCAGCCGGCACCCTGCCACGCGACGAACCGGTTCTCGGCCTCGAGCCACGCCGCGAACGCGGCCCCGGGCGCGGCCGCCGCGGCGTCGCGGCCCGGCTCGGTGGCGTCCGCGACCGGCGCCCGCTCCGGCGATCGCCGCGGACCGCTGGTGCCGAGCCGCCACGCGACGGCCGCCCCGATCGCGAGCAGCGCCGAGCCGGCGATCGCGGCGGCGAGCCAGCGCCGCGCGTTCGCCCGGGCCCACGCGGTCGTGGCGCTGCCGAGCGTCGCCGTCGACCGACCCGGCCCGGCCATGAGCTCGGCGGGAGCCTCGTCGATCGACTCGGCGGCGGCCTGGGTGGCCAGCTGGCCCGGCTCGCCGGTGGGCTCCGGCGCCGGCTCGTCGTCGGGCGCGGGCGCGATCGCGATCAGCTCGGCGAGCTGCTGCTCGAGCTCGGCGATCGACGCGGCGCGCTGCGCGGGATCCTTGGCCAGCAGGCGCAGCGTGAACGCGTCGAACTCGACCGGGATCCACGCGGCGTGGGTCCGGACCGACCGCGGCGGCTCGTGGAGATGCTGGGCGCATGCCTCGGCGACCGACCGGGTCGTGAACGGCGGGCGGCCGGCCGCCATCTCGTAGATCATGCAGCCCAGCGAGTACACGTCGGCGCGCCAGTCGACGGTGCTCGAATCGCTCCACTGCTCGGGCGCCATGTACGCCGGGGTGCCGATCGCGCCGACCGTCGTCGGGCCGCTGGCGAGCGTGTCCGACAGCTTGGCGATGCCGAAGTCGAGCAGCTTGACCCGCTCGCCGCACGCCAGCTCGCGGTCGCGGACCAGGAACACGTTCCCCGGCTTGAGATCGCGGTGGATGATGCCGGCGTGGTGGGTGGCGTCGAGGATGCTCGCGATCTGGCGCGCGACCTCGACGGTGTCGCGCAGCGCGATCCGGCCGGTGCGCTTGAGCCGTGCCGCGAGCGGCTCGCCCTCCAGGTACTCCATGATCAGGTAGGCGCGCCGGTTGGTGTGGAAGCCGGCGTCGAAGATCTTGACGATCCCCGCGTGCTGGATCCGCGCGACCGCGCGCGCCTCGTTGAAGAACCGCTGGACGTGCGCGGTGCTCGCCGACACGTGGGCGTGCAGCACCTTGACGGCCACGCGGGTCTTGATCGCGACCTGCTCGGCGATGAACACCTCGCCCATGCCGCCGCGGCCGGCGCGCGCCACGATCTCGAAATTTCCGATGATCTCCCCGATCACGCCGGCTGACTGTACCGCCTCCCGCACCCGGTGCGTGGTCGCGCCGGCCCGCCGGCATGGTACCCTCCGGCCGCGTGAAGCGATGGCTCGTGGCAACCGGCGCGGTCGCGCTGGCGGCGTACGGGGAGGCAACGTATGCCGACCCCGGGAGCCCGCAGGTCAGCCCGGTCCGGGCCGCCCGCGAGGATGCACAGCGCCTGGGCGAGCAGCTGCGCGATCTCGACCGCGAGGCCGCGCCGGAGCCCGGGGCGGGTCCGTCCTCGTGGACGGTCGAGCCTGGACGCGGCGATCCCCGCCAGGCCGACGCGTCCGCGTGCCTCGATCGCGGCGTCGCGGCGTACCACGCGCACGACCTCGCGCGGGCGATCGGGGAGCTGGTGGCGGCGAGCCGGCTGGTGCCGAGCTGGCCGGATCCGTACCGCTGGCTGGCGCTGGCCGAGGCCGAGGCCGGCGATTGCCCGAGCGCCGCGATCAACGTCGCCGCGTTCGCGGCGCGCGTCGCCCCGGGCGATCGCCGCTTGCCCGAGCTGTCCGCGCTGCGCGATCGCTGCCTGCACACCGGCGAGCTCCACGTCGAGTCGGCGCCCACCGGCGCGACGATCCGGGTCGACGACGGACCGCCGGTCGGCACGACGGCGCAGCGCCTGACGCTGCGCGCCGGTGCTCACACGATCAGCGTCGAGAAGCCGGGGTTCGAGCCCGGATCGCAGCGGGTCGAGGTCGATCCGCTCGCCGTCCGCTACGCCCGCTTCGCGTTGACCGCCGAGCGCCCGCCCCCGCTGGCCCAGCGCTGGTGGTTCTGGGCGGCGATCGGGGGCGGGATCGTGGCGACCATCCTCGTGCTCAACGCGGCGCACGAGGCGTCGCAACCCCTCGGCCGCTCCGCGGGCGGCCTGCCGGGGGTGACCTGCGACGCGTCGGGATGCCACCCGTGATCCGCGCCGCGTGCGCGCGGATCGCAGCGGCCGGTGGCGCTGGCTTGCTCGCCGCGTGCACCCAGGCGGATCCTCCCGCGGATCCCTGTGCGGGCGCGGCCACCTGCGTGCGCCTCGACATCGACTCGGGGGTGATCCGGACGATCGATCAGCTCGAGCTCGATATGGTCATCGCCGGGCAACATGCCGCCGGCTCCCCCGTCACGACCGGCACGGTCGGTACGACGGTCGACCTGCCGTTCTCGCTCCCCGTGACGCTGGATCTGCCGGCCCCCCCGGTGATCCAGGTCGACTTCACCGTGGCCGGCAAGCTCGGCGGCAGCGTGCTCGGGGCGGCCTGGGTGTCGACCATGGTCCAGCAGGGCCAGCACGCGAGCGGGCTTGTCCTGCTCGAGTCGATGGATCCGTGCGTCGAAGGCGCGCTGTACTGCGGCGGCACCGGCGTCGGCGTCCTGGCCGACGGCAGCACCCTGTACCGCTGCACCGGCGGGGTCCCGATCTACGACGCGGCGTGCAGCGCGGGATGCTTCCCCCACTACCAGCCGGACGGCGTGTGCTTCGGGGACGGGACGTGTCGCGACGGAGGCACCTACTGCGGCGGCCACCTGGTCGACGGCGACCCCAGCACGCTGTACGTCTGCCGCTTGTTTGCAGGCACCCAGCCGATGCCATGTCCGGCGGGCTGTGACATCCGCGGCGACGGCAACGACGCGTGCAAGTGAGCTCGGCCGGCGCGCCCGGGCGCCCCGCGATCAGTGCGCCCAGGCGAACGCCGCGACCGCGACCAGCGCGGCCACCACCGCGAGCGCGAGCGCGACCCGCTGCCGCCGCCGGACGCGATCGAGCGCGCGGACCAGCGCCGGGAGGTCGGGCCAGCGCTGCTCCGGATCCGGATCGAGGCCGCGCGCGAGCACCGCGAGCAGGCCGCGGCGGCGGATCGGCAGCGCCGGGCGATCGCGCATCGCGGTGATCAGCGCGGCGATCGTGCCCGCGGTCTGGAACGGCCGGGTTCCGACCAACGCCTCCCACAGGCAGACGCACAGCGCGAACTGATCGCTGCGGGCGGTGGCCGCGCCGCCGCGCAGCTGCTCCGGCGGCATGTAGAGCGGCGTGCCGACCAGCTGTCCGCTGGCGGTGAGCGTGGTCGAGCCCGCATCGGCGGCCATGCTGGCCAGCCCGAAGTCGCCGATCACGACGCGGCCATCGCCGGCGATGAACACGTTGTCGGGCTTGAGATCGCGGTGCACGATCCCGGCGCGGTGGGCGGCGGTCAGGCCCTCGGCGACCGCGCGCCACACCGCGAGGATCTGCGCGCTCGTGCGCGGCGCGGCGGCGCGCCACGCGCGCGCGGTGCTGCCGTCGACGAGCTCCAGCGCCACGAACAGCTCGCCGTCGCTGGCCTGCTCGAGGTCGTGGACCGCGACGATGCCGGGGTGGCGGAGGCGGGCGAGCGCGCGCGCCTCGCGGACCAGGCGGGCGCGGTACTGCGGATCGTCGGTCGACTCGGGGCGGATGAACTTGAGCGCGAGGCGGCGGCCGAGCAGCGTATCGTCGGCCTCCCAGACCTCGCCCATCGCGCCGGCGCCGAGCCGGCGGGTCAGCTGGTAGCGCGCGGGGATCGCGCGGCGCGGGGTGGCGCGCGCGACCTCCGCGATCAGCTGCGCGCACGCCGGACAGCCGCCGAGGTGGCGCTCGACGCGGGCGCGCTCGGCGTCCCCCAGCTCGCCGGCGACCAGCAGCCCGAGCGTGTTGTCGTCGGGGCAGCGCGCCGGCTCACCCCCGGTCATGGCTCGCAGTGCCCCGCAGCAACCGGGGGATCGAGATGTCGAGCCGGCTCACCACCATGCCGATCACCCCGTCGAGCTCGTCGCGCGGCACCTGCAACCGGGCGGCGAGCAGGGCGCGGACGGCCTCGACGTAGGCGCCGCGCGCCCGGGCGACGCGACGCGCCGCGGTCGCGCGGTGGATACCGAGCGCGACGCCGAGCTCGTCGACCGACAGCCCGGCGACGAAGTGCTGGTGCAACAGGTGGCGGTCCGCGAGGTCGAGCTCGGCGGCGGCGTCGCGCATCGCCGCGCCGACCGCGGCGCGGTACTCGGCCTTGATCACCTCCAGCGCCAGGTCGCCCGGATCCGGCATCGCGAGCCCGGCGTCGGTGTCCGGCGCCTCGCGCGCGCGGTCCTTGCGCTTGCTCAGATCGATCAGGGTCCGCACCGCGGTGACGCGCAGCCAGCTCGCCAGCTCGCCGCGGCCGGCGTACTCGGCCAGCCTCGGCCGCTCGCCGGGCGCCGCGGTGTACAGCTTCTCTCGTACGATCTGGCGCAGGTCGGCGATCGAGTGGCCCGCGCCGGTGTAGCGCCCGCAGATCGCGTCGAGCATGCCGCCGTGGCTGCGCTCGATCGCCGCGATCGCCGCCGGGTGTCCCCGGCTCGCCGCCTGGGCCAGCGCCAGGTCACCCGGGTGGCAGCGCTCGAGGTACGCCGCGACGCCGTCCGCCGGCGCGTGGGCGGCGAGCGCGCCGGTCAGCGCGCGGTCATCGATCGCGCCCTCCAGCTCCGGGTGCTCGCGGTGCGCGGCGGCGCACAGAGCGACCAGCAGCTCGGCGAGCTCGCTGCCGACCTCTCCGCCCGCGGTCCACGCCGCCGCGAACGCCTGCGCGAGCTCCGGCGCGCTGTCCATGGCGCGAGCATACCCCGTCGCCCGCGCGAGCCGCCGCCGGGCGCGCGACAACGCCCCGCCGACCTCGTCTTCCTGTCGGCAGCTCGGTTTGCTGCCACAGGAGGGTTCGACATGGTCGGAAGAGTGTTCATGACGTGCGCGTGCGCAGGGCTGGCCGTGGCGGCGTGCGGCGGGCCGCGCGGTCCAGCGGGCGAGGCGGACGATGATCCCGAGGAGCTCCAGGCGCTGCTCCACGACGAGCCGTTGACCGGCCCCGCGGCCGCGCCCGGCGCCGGGCAGTCCGCGATCGCACCGCCGAGCACGCTGTTTCCTCGCGAGTACTGGCAATTCGATGATTGCAGCCCCGATCGCGCGGAGCTGTTCGGGAGCTCCGGAGACGGCGCGTTTCGATCGGTGAGCGTGGCGTGTGTGCCTGGCGTGCGCGGCCAGGCGGTGGCGATCGCGGCTCCCGGGGACATCGTCTACGTCCCCGATGAGCCGTTCTTCACGTTCGAGACCGGCGTTACCGTCGCCGCGTGGTTCCAGCCGACCACGCTCGACCGGACGCAGACCCTGTTTCGCAAGCGCGACCAGGGCACGAGCGCGTTCGCGCTGGTCCTCCACCGCGGCAAGTTCCGCTTCGTGATCGACCTCGGCGACGGTCGAGCGGCCAGCGTCACCGCGCCGGGCGGCGCCCGGGTCGGCGCGTTCCAGCACGTCGCCGCGAGCTACGACGGCGCAGCGCTGCGCCTGTACCTCGACGGCCAGCAGGTCGCGGTCCGCGCGGTGACCGGCACGATCCCACCGGGGGCGGGGCCGCTCTTGATCGGCAACGACGGCTCCGAGCGCCGGTTCGACGGCGTCATCGACGAGCCGGCGTTCGATCTCCAGGCGCTGCCGCCCGAGCGGGTGCGGCAGCTGACCTGCTTCCCGGCCGAGCCGACCGTCGCCGTGACGCCCGCGGACAACGCGCCGGCGCAGCCCGACGTCCCGGTGAGCTTCGACATCGCCGTCACCAACAACAACCCGGCGGCCTGCCTGCCGATGGACCTGTTCCTGGCGGTGACCGACGTTCCGACGATCCTCGATGTCGACCCCGCCCAGCAGGACCAGGCCAGCCTGGCCATGCCGAGCGGCGCGACCACGCACTTCATGGTCACCGCCACACCGGTCGACGTCCCGGAGATCGACTTCTTCGGGCCGGTGGATACCGGGGTGTCGTTCTTCGTGACGGCGCCCGACTGGAACTTCTTCACGCTGGGCTCCCTCGGGCTCGCGGTCCGCGACCCCGCCGGGTGTCATGTCAGCAAGTCGCACGAGCTGCTGATCCAGGACCCTCTGGTGGTCGCCGATCCGCTCCGTACCGATCCGAGCGGTCCTGCGGGCGATCCTCGCACCGGCGCCTGGACCTTCCAGCACCTCGTCGAAACGATGGCGCCCACGCCGGCCGATGCCCCCGCGATGGTGGAGGACATGTTCCGCAGCTACCTCACCCCGCAGGTCATCAACGGCTTCACCGTCGCGCCGCGCCCCGGATTCGCGCGCCTCCTGAACGGCTGGCCGCGCACGGCCGACGGCCACCTGGATCTCGCGGCCGCGCCGTTCCGTCTGCACGCGATCGTGAACCGGATCGATCTGCGCGATCTCGACCGGGGCAGCGCCGGCGAGGGCAGCTTCATCTTCTCGATCATCCAGGACGGCTTTGACACCCAGGCCACGCTGATGTTCGAGTATCTGCTGCCGGCCGCGACCGAGGCCGACGTGCTCGGCTGGGCGCAGGCGTTCCACGCGCTCGGTGCCCTGGAGTTCTCCGAGCCGTACAACGCGGCGCTCCAGGCGATCACCGACCGGTTCGTGGCGCGCGGCGCACGCCCCGACGGCGTCAACGGCAGCGCGCTGGTCGCGGTGCGCACCAACGAGTTCCCGTTCGGCCCCGAGGACGGTTTCAGCTCCCAGCTCCGCGAGTTCACGCTGTCGCCGGCGACCGGCCGCCTGGTGCCGTCGCCGCTCGAGCGCACGCCCGACAAGGGCTTCAACGGCAGCGCCGCGCTGCGCGACTTCATCACGGCCAACCGCGACGCGATCCTCGCGGGCACCCACACCGTGCCCGACCAGCTCGGCGGCCAGCCGTTCCGGGCCGGTGCGATCTTCGACATCAACACACCGATCTGGAACGCGCCCGGGGTCGACGCCGAGGCGCGGCAGGCGTTCGCGCTCGCGACCTGCGACGGATGCCACGGGCCGGAGACCGGCACGTTCATCCAGCACGTCTCGCCGCTGAGCGGGGGAACCGACGCGCTGTCGTCGTTCCTGCGCGGCGCCGCGTTCTCCGATCCGATCACCGGCGAGCAGCGCACGTTCAACGACCTGCTCCGGCGGCGGCAGGATCTCGAGGCCATCGTCTGTCCGCCCCAGCCGACCGTCTCGCTGCGGCACGGGATCAGCCGGGTGCACTGACGGCAGGATGTTCGAGAAGCTCGGGCTTGACCCGAACGCGATCAGATCGGTGTTGTGCTCCGCCTCGGCCCCTCGCGGACCTCACCGAGGTCGGGCTTGCTGGCAGCGAGCTTGACTCCGCGGGTCCTCGACAACATCAACTGGGCGCGGCGCGGCGCATCGGGGCCTCCCCGGCAGTCGTTCCCGGGGGAACCCGTGCTCACGCGGATCGGTCGCGGCGGCCGTCGCCCAGCGTCAGGAACCCATCCCGTGGCGGAGATAGCTCACCACCGAAACGCAGTCAGGTGACCCCCGCTGGACTGCTGTCCCAGCTGGGACGCGTGGACTCCCGGGCCTCCGCCGGTGAGTCCGGGGTTGACCAAACTTGCTCGCAGATCCTGGCGATGCGGCCGGCGATCATCACCGACCGTGCCTCGGGGTCGAGCCCGGCCGGCAGCGGGGGGCCGTACACCCAGTGAACCTGGATCCCGTACGGCGCCTCGCCTTGCATCGCCAGCAGGCCATCGTGCAGTGCGGTGTGATGACCTGAGCACAACAACGTCATATTCCACATATGATGCGTCCCGCCCTGGGCTTGCGGTACGATGTGGTGGATGTCCAGGTTGCGCGCCGATCGGCACCCGGGCACGGTGCAGCGGTGATGATCGCGCGCGAACACCTGCTCGCGCAGCCGCGGCGTCACCGTGGTCGTCGCACGCTCGGGCGCCGCTGCGTCGAGCGAGCCCAGGATCTTCGCATCGCAGGATGCGCGCTCGAAGACCTCGGGCGCGACGTCGATCTCCCGGCCGGCGCCGTTCTGCGCCGCGCGCCGGCAGTCCTGGCACTGCGGGTCCGCGAGCTGGGGGCTCGGACCCCCGGCGCCCGGGCCCGGGGCGACCGCCCCGCGGCACAGCGACTCGACGAAGTCCGCGTCGCCGATCTCCGCGCCGCGCTCGGGGGCGATCACGGAGCGCGCCTGCCGCCACAGCGCATAGACCTCCGGCGGCAGCTCGATCCGCACCACGCGGGGCCGCAGGTCGGGGTGCGCCGGATCCTCCGGCTCGTCGCCGGGCTGGTGGCCGGCGACCAGGCGCTCGATCTCGTTCACCGCCTTGCCCTCGGCGGCGGCCAGCCAGCTCGCCTCGGTCTCCGCGGTCGCCACCCGCGTCAGCTCGCGCACCGCCGAGTAGGTCAGCGCGCCCCGGGCCAGCGCCGCGGTGGTCTGCGGGAGCCTGGCGAGCGTGCGCGCCACCCGCATCCGCTCGCGCGCCGCGTGGGGTCCGTACCCCAGCTTGCGCTCGAGGTACTCGTACATGGTGGCGAAGCCGCACAAGACATGCAGCTTGAGCTGCTCCGCGCGCAGCAGGTCGAAGGCCTCGGCGGCGTCGAGCGAAGCGCGGTGGCGCGCGTACTCGCGCAGTCGGCGGTCCACCTCCACCCAT
>DATAPF010000012.1:0-5649 GCA_036265355.1 Kofleriaceae bacterium
ATTTGCCAGCGTGGGTGGGCCGGATCGAGGCGTGCGGTTGCGCCCGCCGCCGCGTATCGCCGCGCTTGCCGCGCGCGCCGGGGTTCGGTACAAGTGACGGCTCACGATGATCGCTCGCTACCGTCGACCCGAGCTCGCTGCGCTGTGGGACGACGAGCATCGGTTCGAGCTGTGGCTCAGCGTCGAGCTCGCGGCGTGCCGGGCGATGGAGCGGGTCGGCAGCGTGCCCCAGGGCACGGCCGATCAGATCGCCGCGGCGGCGGTCGGCAAGCTCGACCCGCGCCGGATCCTCGAGATCGAGGCGACCACGCGGCACGACGTGATCGCGTTCCTGACCCACGTCGAGGAGCTCGCGGGGGAGCCGGCGCGCTGGCTCCACCTCGGCATGACGTCGTCCGACGTGCTCGACACCGCGCTCGCGATCCAGATCAGCCGGGCGCTCGACCACATCCTGGACGCGATCGGCAAGCTGCAGGCTGCGCTCGCCCGCCGCGCCCGCGAGCACGCCGCGACGCCGATGATCGGCCGGTCGCACGGCATCCACGCCGAGCCGATCACCGCCGGGCTGACGTTCGCGCGGTGGTACGCCGAGGTCGCCCGGGCCGCCGAGCGGGTCGCCCGCGCGGGGCGCGCGATCGCGGTCGGCAAGATCGCGGGGGCGGTCGGCGTGTACGGCAACCTCGACCCCCAGATCGAGGTCGATGCGCTCGACGAGCTCGGGCTGGCCCCGGAGACCGTCGCCACCCAGGTCGTCGCGCGCGATCGCCACGCCGACGTGCTGTGCGCGCTCGCCTTGCTCGGGACGGCGATCGAGCAGATCGCGCTCGGCGTGCGGCACTGGCAGCGCACCGAGGTCGGTGAGGCGGAGGAGGGGTTCGGCGCCGGCCAGAAGGGCAGCTCGGCGATGCCGCACAAGAAGAACCCGATCCTCAGCGAGAACCTGTGCGGGCTCGCCCGGCTGCTCCGGTCGTACGCCCAGGCCGGGCTGGAGGACGTCGCGCTGTGGCACGAGCGCGACATCTCGCACTCCAGCGTCGAGCGCGTCGCGCTGCCCGACGCCACGATCCTCGCCGACTTCATGACCGCGCGCGCGACCTCGCTGGTCGACAGCCTGGTCGTCCACCCGAGCCGGATGCGCGCCAACCTCGACCGCACCGGCGGGCTGTACTTCTCCGAGGCGGTGCTGCTCGCGCTGGTCAAGACCGGGCTGCCGCGCCAGCAGGCGTACGAGATGGTCCAGCGCGCCGCGCTCGCCGCGATCGGCGAGGCGACCGACGCCGGAGAGGTCGGCGCCCGGCCCGGCCGGTTCCGTGTGCTGCTCGGCGCCGACCCCGAGATCGCGGCGCGGCTCGACGCCGCCGAGCTCGACGCGCTGTTCGACCTCGAGCACCACCTGCGCCACGCGCCCGAGATCCTCGAGCGCGCGCTCGGTAGCCTGACATGACCGGCCCGAGCGGCCCGAGCGGATCGCTCGACGACGGTGTCCTGCGCGCCCAGCTCGGCCGCACGCTCGACGCCACGCCGTTTCGCACGATCGGCGGTCGGGCGCTCGTGCGCTACGACGGCAAGGTCCGCGACTGCCTGATCGACGGCGCGCGCGGCGAGCGCACCATCATCGTCACCGACCGGCTGAGCGCGTTCGACGCGGTCGCCTGCACGATCCCGTTCAAGGGCCAGGTGCTGAACCAGCTCGCGCAGTTCTGGTTCGAGCACACCCGGGCGATCGCGCCGAACCACATGATCGCCGTCCCGGATCCCAACGTCATGGTGGTGCGCGAGTGCGAGCCGCTGCTCGTCGAGTTCGTGATGCGCGCGTACCTCACCGGCAGCACCTCGACCTCGATCTGGCGGGCCTACGAGACCGGAGCACGGACCTACTGTGGGCACCGGCTGCCCGACGGCATGCGCAAGAACCAGCCGCTGGCGCAGCCGATCCTGACGCCGACCACCAAGGCGCCCAAGGGTGAGCACGACGTGCCGGTGTCGCGCGACGAGCTGCTCGCGATGGGCCGGATCACGGCGGAGCTGTTCGACCGCGCGGCCGAGCTCGCCGCCGCGGTGTTCGCCGCCGGTCAGCGCCACGCGGCGAGCCAGGGCCTGATCCTCGCCGATACGAAGTACGAGATCGGCATCGATCGCAGCCGTCCGGCCGGCGATCAGCTCGTCCTGATCGACGAGATCCACACGCCGGACTCGTCGCGCTACTGGTACGCTGGCGACTACGAGGCCCGGCTGGCCCGCGGCGAGGAGCCGCGCAGCCTCGACAAGGACGAGACCCGGCGCTGGCTGGCCAGCGAGGGCGGCTGGACCGGCGACGGCCCCCCGCCGGTGGTCCCCGATGCGGTCCGCGTCGGGGCCGCGCGGCGCTACATCGCCGCGTACGAGCTGGTCACCGGCCGGCGGTTCGTTCCCGACACCCGCGATCCAGTCCCGCGGATCGCCGCCGCGCTCGACGCCGCCTGGGCGCCTGGGCGCTGACCGGGCGGTGCGCCTACCTGCAGATGTGCAGGTTGGGCGGCAGGTCGGAGTCGTTGCCGAGCGCGGTGACGCAGGACGTGCCGCTCGAGCACGTGCCGGCGGCGGACGTCGACGTCGGGTGGCACATCTCCTGGTTCATCGGCGCGGAGCCGCACGCAGAGGCCTGGCAGGCGATCTGGTAGCCGTAGATCCCCCAGTCCGGATCGCTCAGCACGTGGCCGCAGCAGTGCTGGCCGGCCCCGCAGTCCTCGGGGCCGTCGCAGCTCTGGGTCGCCCAGCCGCAAGCGTACGCCGAGCACGAGCCGTCGTGCGCCGAGCTGTAGTTGCCCCAGCAGCAGTAGCTCGGCGACGCGCAGCTCGCGCCCGGATTGCCCTCCGTGTAGCAGCTGTATACGCCGGGCTGGCCCAGATCGCCGCCGCCACCGCCGGTCGGCGCGCTCGCATCGGGCGTGTGCGTGCCGGCGTCCCGCGGTGGTGGCGGCGGCGGCCGGCGGGAGCGAGCGACGATGTCGATCTCGGTGCCCGCGTCGGCCGCGGAGCCGCTCGGGTCGCCGGTCGACGGCGCGGTGCACGCACCGAGCGCCAGAGCGACGGCCAGCGCGTGGGAGGATCGGATCCGCTGATCAACAATCACGATGTGGAACCCTCTCGTAAGGAATGCCCTTCAGACGACAAGACCAGTTTGGATGTTACACATCCAGAGCAAGAAATCTTCGCAATCGGGATTAAAGATCATACGGAAATGATGGCGCGAGATTCCTACCTCGGAATAGCCGGCGGTGTAGGTCGCTGCGCCTCGTCGACGACGATCCGGTGATCTGCGAACCACGGTGACTCACATCTGACAGCGCGATTGAAGGGAATGGTGGGCCGGATCAGCGGCACGTGGGGCGAGTGTGGGTCTATTGGGGTCATCTGTCCGGATTTCGGACGAAAGGCGAGTGTCGGCCATCGCGCGCGACCGCGCGGCGCCGCCGCCGGCCGCTACTGGCAGATGTGCAGCGACGGTGGCAGATCGCTGTCGTTGCCGAACGCCGTCACGCACCGGCTGGTCGGGCTGGAGCACGTGCCGGCCGCCGACGCTCCCGTCGGGTGGCACATCTCCTGGTTGGCCGGAGCGGCGCCGCACGCCGAGGCCTGACACGCCATCTGGTAGCCGATCACGCCGCTGTCGGGCGTCACGATCGCGTGAGCGCAGCAGTGCTGGCCGCCGGAACAGTCCTCGGGACCGTCGCACTCCATGGTTCCCCAGGTGCATGCCGCCGTCGAACAGGCGCCATCGTGCTGGGAGCTGTAGTTGCTGAAGCAGCAGTGGGTCGGCAGCGTGCAGGTCGCACCCGGATTGCCCTCGGTGTAGCAGCTGATGACGCCGGTTCCCCCGGAGCCGCCGGCGTCGCTGCCCGGGTTGCCGGCGTCGCTGCCTGGATTGCCGGCGTCGCTGCCCGGGTTGCCGGCGTCGCTGGCCGGGTTGCCGCCGTCGCTGGCCGGATTGCCGCCGTCGCCGCCCGGGCCGCCGGCATCGCCGCCGGGCCGGATCGCGTCGGTCGATCCGCCGGCGTCGGTGGGCGGCGGGGCCGCGTCCGCGCGGTGCGCGTCGGGATGTGCCACGCCGTTCGCGTCGGCCGGCATCGCAGCGTCGACTGCGCCCCCGCTGCTGTCGGGGGACGGCGGCATGGCCGGAGACGGGGCGCCGCACGCAGCGACCGCCAGCACGACCACCAGCGCGCACGAGGATCGAAATCGCGGGGAGGGCATCGTGGGGCCGCGTGGCCGCCGTGAGGAGTTGCTTCTCACGACGTTCGCGGCAGCTGGCAAACGCTAGCACTTCGCGCGTGGCGATCGCGCACGCCTCACGATGCAGAACGCAGCCACCGCCGACGCCACCGACCCTACGGCGGCGCACCTCGACACCGTGAGCCGGACAGCGCGCGGGTAGCGCCATGTCCGCGCGCGAGCGCCTCGCGATCACATCGTGCGTCGCCTGCGCCGGAGCTTGCGGCTTGACATCGCGCGCTGCGTTCGCGAATGCGGCGCTAACCGCGCCGGAGCTCGCGGTGGTGCAGCGCGAGCATCAGCGCGAACATGATCCCCATCAGCGCGCCGAGCACGAACGAGATGTTGCGCGCGAGATCGAGCCACGGTGCGCGGTGACCGGTGAGCCTGGGCACGACGGTGAGCGTCAGCTTCGCAACCTCGGTGGCCACCGCGAGCGACAGCGTGTGGCCGGGTGTGTCCGACGCCTGATGGACGAGGTGGAACGCGCGGCTGGCGTCGAGCAAAGCGGGGCGGGGGGCGGAGCCCTCCGTGGGATCGACCAGCGTCGCGTCGTCGGCGTACTCGGCGATCTGCTGGCGGATCGGCTCCACGCCGACCGGGCTCGCCAGCATGAACATGCCGGCCACGCGGGCGTCATAGCCTTCGCCGTCCTTGAGCCGGTCGACGTGCGCGCCCGCAATGACCCGCAGGCCCGTGCCGTCGATCTCGACCCGCGCAACGTCGCGCGCCGCGATCCTGGGCAGCGCGGGAGCGGTGGCCGGCATCCGGATCAGGCTGTCGATCTGGCCGTCGTGGATCTGGAACAGCTCGATCACCTCGCCGGGAGCGAGCTGGAACCTGAACTCGCTCTTCATCACGTCGGCGACGGTCGCCGCATCGGTGAGGATCGCGGCGCGCATCATCGGCGTGTTCGCCACGCTCTGCGCGCGCTGGTGCGCCGCGCGGGCCGCGGCGTCGATCGTCAGGCCGAGCTCGGTGGCCTGGTGCTCCAGCGCGGCGACCGTCGCGGGTGCCAGCGTGTGGGTCGAGTGCGGCGCACACATCGTGATCGCGATGGCGAGCGCAAACCACACCGCGGCACCGGCGAGCCACCGCTGGCTCGGCCGGCGATGCATCCACACGGCGCGCGCGAGAACCTCGGTGTGTTCCTCTTCGAACAGCTCCGGCATGGGCTCACCTGTAGGCCGTCGTGGTGCGACCAGCGTAATCCTCCGCCGTGGTGACCGTCAATCCTCGCGATCCAGGTCCGGACCGCTCGCCTGGATCGGCCGTCTGACGGGGTGGCGATGACCAGGACGGAAGCCGCGGACCGGGCCGGCCCGGCCGCTGGCGCAGCGCGCCGATGCTTCGTTTCCCGACCCCATGGTGGGGCGGCGCAGCCGGCTCATCGAGATC
>DATAPF010000013.1:0-47406 GCA_036265355.1 Kofleriaceae bacterium
GCGGTGGTCGACGCGTAGATCACCGCCGGCAGCACCAGCGCGAACAGCGCGGCGTAGATCCACAGGTGCTGGAAGAACCCGCGCAGCGACACGTGGTAGTCGCGGATCCGCTGGCCGGGCACGCAGGCGAGCGCGATCATCGGGATGACGACGTAGCCGAACACGCGCCAGCCCGACCACCACGCGAAGCTGCGCAGCTCCCAGTAGGGGCCGGCGTTGCGGGGGAACAGCAGCTCGTAGGTGTCGTGGCCGCCGAGGTACTCCTGCAGCGTGAGCGACGCGGCGACCGTGACCAGCACGACCAGCACGTGCAGATCGGAGCGGCCGGCGTCTTGCGGATCGCGCGCGGTCTCGGCGTCGATCGCCCGCCACTGGTCGGCGAAGATCTCGGGCGCGCGGAGCACCAGCATCGGCGGGATCCACCGCATCAGCTGGGGCAGCCACCACAGCCCCGGGATCCAGCGCAGAACGAGCCCGGCGAGCCACCACGGGACCGCCAGGATCAGCCGCAGCGCGGCGAACGGCGCCGGGGCCCGGATCATCAGCGCGATCAGGACCAGGGCCGCGATCACGCTCGCGGTGGGGACGACGACCGTCGCCACCTACTTCGCCCTGGTGCCGGCCTCGACCGGCCGGGCCTTGCCGATCGCCTCGGCCGCGCGGCGCAGCCGGCGCCGCGTGATCTCCTTGCCGAGCGCGGCCATGGTCTCGAACAGCGGTGGGGTGGCGGTGCGGCCGGTGACCGCGACCCGCAGCAGCATGAACGCGTGCTTGGTCTTCCAGCTCAGCTCGGCGCACCACGCGTTCGCCTCGTCCTCGAGCATCTGCTTGGTCCAGCCGACCCGGGCCTCGAACCGCTCGACGTAGCCGAGCAGCCCCCGCGCGACGTCGGCCGGCGCGACGTCGGGGACGGCCAGCTCGCCGAGCACCGGCTGGAGGTCGAGGTCGCCCGAGAAGAAGTACTCGATCGCCGGGACGAGCTCGTCGAGCTTGCGGATCCGCTTGTGGACCAGCGGTAGCACGGTCCGCAGGTGGTCCTTGTTGAGCCGCCACGCGATCGCGCGGTCGGCGAGCTCGTCGATCGACAGCTCGTGCAGGTACTTCTCGTTGAGCCAGGTCAGCTTGTCGAGGTTGAACACCGGGCCGCCGAGCGAGATCCGGTCCCACGAGAACACCTCGATCATCTCCTTCAGCGTGAACTTCTCGCGGTCACCGCCGAACGACCAGCCCATCGTGCCCAGGAAGTTGAGCAGCGCCTCGGGCAGGATGCCGATGTCGCGGTAGTAGTTGACCGACACCGGCTGCTTGCGCTTGCTGATCTTGGTCTTGTCCTTGTCGGCGTTGCGCAGCAGCGGCATGTGATAGAACCTCGGCGCCTCCCAGCCGAACGCCTTGTACAAGAGGACGTGCTTCTGGGTCGACGAGATCCACTCCTCGGCGCGGATCACGTGGCTGATCTCCATCAGGTGATCGTCGACCACGTTGGCGAGGTGGTAGGTCGGCAGGCCGTCGGACTTGAGCAGCACCTGGTCGTCGACCTCGGCGGCGTCGCGCGTGACGTCGCCGCGCAGCTCGTCGCGGAACGTGATCGCGCCGGACATCGGGACCTTGAGCCGGATGACGTGGGGCTCGCCGGCCGCGGCGCGCCGGGCGCCCTCGCCCGGGTCGAGATCGCGGCAGTGGCGATCGTAGCCCAGCGTGCGCTTCTCGGCCTGCTGCTGGATCCGGACCTTGGCGAGCCGGTCCTCGGTGCAGAAGCAGCGATACGCCTCGCCGCGCTCGACCAGGATGCCCGCGTGCGTCCGGTAGATCTCGCCCCGCTCGCTCTGGCGATACGGGGCATGGGGCCCGCCCACATCAGGACCTTCATCCCAGGTTAACCCGACCCAGTGGAGTGCGTCGAAGATCAGCTGCTCGGAGTCGGTGCGGGCGCGGGACTGATCGGTGTCCTCGATGCGCAGCACGAACTTGCCACCTTGCTGGCGGGCGAAGACGTAGTTGAACAGCGCGATGTACGCGGTGCCGACGTGGGGATCGCCGGTCGGTGATGGTGCGATCCGCACACGCACCAGTTTGCCGGGGAGCGTCATGGTGCGCCCTTGTAACACGCCGTGCTAGCGTCGTCAGGTATGCCCGCGCCCGTGATGAAGACGTCCGTGTTCGTGATGGCGATGTCCGTGTCCGTGACGGCGATGTCCGCGCCCATGACGATCGAAGGCGACGTGGTCGCCGTACACAGCTACTGGACCGACGACCACTCTCGGATCGAGACCGACTCGACGATCCAGACTGCCGACGGCCAGCAGGTCGTCGTCAACCAGTTCGGCGGCACCGTCGACGGCATCGGGATGATCCAGATGCCCGGCGAGCGGGTGCTGGAGGTCGGGATGCACGTCGCGGTCGCTGCCCACACGGGCCTCGATGTGTTGCAGCAGGAGCACGTCGTGCTCGACAGTGCGAAGATCATCACCGACGTGCCGGGGTTCGTCCGCACCGGACCGACCGATAGCGGGCACTACCTGTACTGGGAGTCGGGCTGCGCGTTCGTGACGCCGGACTCCGCCGGCACGACCGCGATCGCCGGCGACCAGGAGCTCGCGGTCATCGATGCGGCGATCAACGAGTGGAACACCAGGACCGCGTCGTGCTCGTACTTCAAGGTCGTGAACGCGGGCCCCAAGCCGATGGAGACCACCAACGACAAGATCAACGTGATCAAGTTCCGTGACACGCCGTGCATGTGCGACCCCACGGTGGGCACGACGTCGTGGGGCTGCCGGCCGCCGGTCGGCAAATCCCCGGCGAAGTGCTACGCGGCGGCGGCGGCCGCGATCACCACGGCGGTCTACATCAACGACCCGAACAGCCCGCGCGACGGTGCGATCGTCGACGCCGACATCGAGCTCAACGGCGTCGACTTCGACATCTCGGTCGGCGGCACGACGAATACCCCGCACGGGAAGTGCCTCGCCGATCTGCAGAACACGCTGACCCACGAGCTCGGCCACCTGCACGGACTCGAGCACACCTGCCGGTTGAGCCAGAACGATCCGCTGTGGAAGGACGATCAGGGCAACCTGGTGCCGGTCTGCGGGACGGGGCTGCCCCCGAAGATCACCGAAGCCACCATGTACCCGACGCAGGACTGCGGTGAGACCAAGAAGTCGACGCTGTCCGACGACGACATCCAGGCGATCTGCACGATCTACCCGACCGCCAAGAACCCCGGCACCTGCGAGCCGGTCGGAGGGACCAGCAGCGGCGGATGTTGCAGCGCGTCACGAGGCGCGGACCGCCCCGTCGGGGCGCTGCTGCTGGCGGGGGTGGTCGCGCTCTGGACGCGCCGCCGGAGACATTCGCGGGGCGCGTAGCGCCGGGTTATTCTCGAGAACATGAGCTCGGTTTGCCCGGTCTGCGGCGTCGCCGTGGTGCCAGGTTACGTGAGGTGTCCGAAGTGCCATGCGGGGCTGCCGCTCGGGGCAGGGCGCACCAAGCGGACCACGGTCGATCCGGGCGGCACGGCCGTCGCGCGGCGCGGGTTCCCGATCTCGGCCGTGGTGGTCGCGGTCGGGGTCGCGGCCGCGATCGTCCTGATCGGCACCCGGCGCGGCACCCGGCCGGCCGCGCCGGAGCCGGCGGCGTTGCCCGCGCCGGTCGAGGCGCTCGCCGCGACCGCCGCGCCGCAGACCGCCGCGCCGCTCGCGGTGCCCCTCGCCGCGCCGCCGCCGGACACCACCGACCAGAAGCGCCGCGCTGCCGCGCTCGAGCTCGAGGCGACCCTGCGGCGTCAGCGGCTGTGGGGGCGGGCCGAGATCCTCGGGCCGCGGATCGACGTGCGGTCCGGGTCGTGCGCCGACAAGGCGATGCCACCGGCAATCGACAGCGAGCGCGCAGTGCTGCGCGGCGCCGGCTTGACCCGGCTGCGCTGCCTGGCGCAGAGTGGCGCCGTCGTGTTCGAGCGTGACCTCTAGCCAACGTGCCGCACCGTCTGATCCTTCCGCTCGGAATGCGCGTCCTGGTCCAGGTGATCCGGATCGAGGAGCGCACCGACGCCGGGCTGTACCTGCCCGCTGGCGCCAAGGAGGCGCAGGACGAGGCGTTCTACGGCAAGGTGATCGAGGTCGCGCGCGACCGGCCGACCACCAGCGAGGTCACCGAGAACGTGTCCGGCGTGCCGCACGGGGCGCACGTGCTGTTCCGCAAGGAGGCCGGGGTGCGCGTGCCGTGGGACGACCGGCTGCGGTTGATCGACGTCAAGGACATCCTCGCCACGGTCGAGGAGGTCAACGCCGACGAGGCGCACTAGGGTGCCCGTGTCCGGCCCGCCGCCGAGGACCCCGATCCCAGGCTCGACGAGCTCGACCTGGTGATCGCGACCGCGCGGCTCCCGCGCGATCGGTTCGATCGCGCGCGGGCACGCGCGGCGCACGAGGTGCACGGCGCACACCGCCGTGCTACGTTCGCCAGACAAGACACGCGGTTGCGTGGGTCGCAACACCGGTCACGGAACCTCGTCACAGAGCGATCACAGAGCCCCGGTATGGACGTCCGCTGCGAGAAGTGTCAGACCGAGTACGAGCTGGACGAGGCACGTCTGAAGCCCGGTGGTGTCACCGTGAAGTGCACCAACTGCGGCCACATGTTCAAGATCCGCAAGCGGACGATCACCAACGTCGGGGTCACGTCACCTCCTGGGTCATCCGGGTCATCCGGGTCATCCGTTCCGGGTCCGGGCACGACGATGCCG
Organism: Kofleriaceae bacterium; assembly: GCA_036265355.1. Lineage (GTDB taxonomy): Bacteria > Myxococcota_A > Polyangia > Haliangiales > Haliangiaceae > JABFXX01. The sequence continues at coordinate 4,748 of DATAPF010000013.1, forward strand.
TCGGGGCTCGTCGGGCACGGCGCGGCATCGTCGCGGGCCAGGACCAGCAGCTCCAAGCCACTTCCGGCGCCGGTGAACCGGCCGCGCGGCGACTCGATGCTGGACGACGACGCGCGGCCGACGATCGTGACCGGCCCCGACGAGGCGCCGACCACGGTCGACCGGCAATGGCTGATCCGGCTGGAGAACGGCGAGCAGAAGAGCTGCCGTGAGCTCGCGACGCTGCAGCAGTGGATCGTCTCGGGCGTGGTGACGCGCGAGTCGCTGATCTCGCGCACCGGCAAGACCTGGAAGCGGATCGGCGACATCGCCGATCTCGATCAGTACTTCGCGATCGCCGACGAGGCGCGCGCCACCCGTGATCGCGCGAGGCCGGTCAGCCGGCCGGGCCCGATCGCCTCCGTCAAGGAGATCCCGGGCACGATCCCGGGTTACAGCGCCGCGCAGGCGGCGGGCGGGACGATCCTGCCCGACGACGACGAGCCCGGGGAGGCGCGCACCACGCGGGCCTACCCGCAGGGCCGGGCGATGGTCAATACCCCACCGCCGGTGCCGACGCGTGGCGCCGCCCGGACGCCGGCCGTGCCGGTCCATCACGTCCCGCCGGCGCCGCCCCCGGCTCATGGCCCCGGCGCTCCGGGGGTGCCACCGGCGCCGTCTGCTGCGCGGGGTGGAGCGCTGGCACCGACCGAGCTGGCCGCGCCGCCGCGCACCCCCCAGGTGACGCCGCCGGTGCCGCCGCGCAGGCCCGCCGCCGCGTCGGGTCCGGCCGCACACCCGCCGGTGATCCCCCCGCTGCCGCCGAGCAACCGGGCGACCGCGATGTGGGCGACCGACGGCGTCAAGCCCGAGATGCCGAGCGCGGCGGTCTCGGGGCCATTCGTCGGCAAGATCGCGATGATCCCCGACGAGCCGGCGTTCGCCGGGCGGGTGCGGATCACGCCGGGCGATCCCGCGGCGTTCGAACCCGGCCGGGCGCGCGCGCTCGACGACGACGATGACGTCCTGCCGGCGCGCCGCGGCTCGCGGGCCGGCATGTGGGTGCTGATCATGGCGCTGCTCGTGATGGGCGCCGCCGCCGCCGTGGTCTACCTGTTCGTGCTCCGCACCGGAAGCGACGAGCAGGCGGCCCGGCCGGCGAAGGACGCGGGGGCGACCGCCGTCGCCCCGGTGCCGGACGCTGCGGCGGTGGTCGCGCAGGTGCCGGCCGCGCCCGACGCCGCGGCGGTCGAGGCCTCGCCGCTGGCCGGTCCGCGCGGCGAGCTCGCGGCCGACGTCGAGCCGCGGCTGCGCACCGCCGCGCACGGGCTCGACGGCAAGCCCGACGCCGCGTCGCAGGCGCTGCGCGCTCATCTGATCGCGCAGCTCGCCCAGGATCTGCTGGACCGCGCGGGACTGATCGCCAGCCCCGACGCCGACAACCTGCGCAAGGAGTCCAGGCAGCTCGTGCTCGATGCCGCGACCGCGGCGCAGCACGCGCTGCGCGCCGCCCCCGACGATCCGGGCGCGAACCTCGCGATGGCCGAGGTGCTCCGGCTCCAGGCCAAGCCGGCGCGCGACATCAAGCGCTACCTCGATACCGCGCGCGCCCGTCCAGACCCCAGCTGGGCGACCGATCTCGCGCTCGCCGATGCGATGGTGCTCGCCCGGGACGGCAAGGTCGAGGAGGCGCGCGCGGCGTTCGCGGCGATCGATCAGGGCGGCGGCAAGCTCGAGACCTCGGGCGATGTGCGCGCCCGGTTCCACCTCGCGCTCGCGCTCGCCGCGCAGGGCAAGGCGGCCGAGGCCCGGCCGCTGGTCGAGGCGATCCTCGCCGCACAGCCCGAGCACACCGGCGCCAAGGCGCTGGCCGGCAAGCTCGAGACCCTGGTCACCCGGACCGATCCGCTGCCACCCGAGGACCGCGAGAACGGTGGCGCGGGCACGGTGAAGAACGGCCCCGGAACGCCAGGCACACCGGGGACGCCAAGGCCGGCGGGGACCACGGGCTCGCCCGGTCCGCGACCCGGTCCCGCTGCGCCGGGCCCGAGCGCGGAGCCAGCCGGCGGCGATTCGTACGACCGCCTGCTCCAGCGCGCCAATGCGATCTCCGACAGCAACTGCGCCAAGGCGATGGACCTCTACGCCAGGGCGCTGGAGCTCAAGCCCAACGGCGTCGAGGCGCTCGCCGGGCTCGGCTTCTGCCAGATCGACGCCAAGCAGTTCTCCAGCGCGTTCTCCAAGTTCCGCGCCGCGCTCGCCGTGTCGCCGAAGTTCGAGCCAGCGCTGCGCGGGATCGCCGAGACCTACACGCAGCAGGGTCGCAAGGAGCAGGCGATCGAGGCCTACCGGCGCTACCTCGAGGTCTATCCCGACAACGCCGCGGCCAAGAAGCAGCTCGAGCGGCTCGGCGCCGATACCCAGGCGGCGCCGCCGTCGCCGCCTGCGCCGTCCGGCAGCGGCGGCGCTCCGGCAAGTCCGCCCGCATCTGCGCCGGCGCCTGCGCCGGCTCCGGCAGCGCCGCCGCCGCCCGCGCCCGCGCCTGCCTCCGATTCCTCGGGCTCCGGCTCCGGCTCGGGCTAGGAGGCGCGATTGCCGAGCGTGCCCGCGTTCTCCGCGGCGTCACGTGGTGCGCGTGACGCCTGTGGTAAGAACGGGCATGCTGCGAGGTGGCCTTCTGTGCTGTGCGGTGGCGGCGCTCGCGTCGTGCTCCGAGCCGTCGCGGCTCGACCCAACCACCGCGCCGGCATCGGGCGGATCGGCGAGCCCCGACGATCCCTGGGCGGCGCCGGCCGGGCCCGCGAAGTCCGAGCCGAGCAAGCCCGGCAAGCCGGGCGGGCGGGGCAGCCATGACCGCGGCGGGCTGGCCGGCATGGACATCCAGGGCATGCTCGGCCGGATCGCCGATGCGGTGACCAAGCCGGGGCCGTACGAGGCGCCCGACCGCTCGCCCGACTTCGACGAGGCCAGGCCGCACTGGGGCGTGCTCGGGCTCGGCGGCGAGATCGTCGAGCGCAGCGCGCTGTCGTGGTCCGGCGGCCGCGGCACCGAGCTGCGAGCGCTGATCGACCGGCTCCGCGAGCTCGCCGGCGACGCCGCGCTGACCGGCGTGGTGGTGCGGGCGGGCGGCATCGAGATCAGCCTGCCCGACGCCGTCGAGCTGCGCGCGGCGATCCACGACCTGCGCCGCGCCGGCAAGACCGTCGCCTGCCACGCCGAGCGCACGACCAACGCGGGCTACCTCGTGCTCGCGGCGTGCGATCGGATCGCGATCGCACCGCTCGGCGACGTCGCGATCACCGGCCCGGCCGCGATGCCGGTCCACATCAAGCCGCTGCTCGACAAGCTCGGGATCCAGGCCGACTTCCTCCACGTCGGGGCCTACAAGGGCGCCGCCGAGCCGCTGACGCTCGACGCGCCGTCGAAGCAGATGGACGAGACGCTCGGCGCGATCCTCGATCGCCGCTACCAGACGATGGTCGACGTGATCGCCGGCGAGCGCAAGCTGGCGCCGGACGCGGTCAAGGCGCTGATCGACACCGCGCTGTTCCCGTCCGACCAGGCCCAGGCCGCCGGGCTGGTCGACGAGGTCGCGGCGTTCGAGCCGTTCCGCGCTGCCGCGATCGGCGGCGCCGCGTGGACCCACCTCGAGCTGTCGCACGACCGCGGCAATCCGCTCGCCGCGATGCAGATGATGATGCGGTTCCTCGGCGCGCTGCCGCCCGACCGGCCGAGCGGCGATCACGTCGCGCTGGTCTACGCGCTCGGCACGATCATCGACGGCCGGGGCGACGGCGTGCTCGGCGCCCGCGATCAGATCGCGTCGCACACCCTGGTCGCGGCACTGCGCGCGCTCACCGACGACGACCACGTCAAGGCGGTGGTGCTGCGGATCGACTCCGGCGGCGGCAGCGCCCAGGCGTCCGAGCTGATCTGGCGCGCGGTCGCCGAGCTCAAGGCGAACAAGCCGGTGATCGTGTCGATGAGCGACGTCGCGGCCAGCGGCGGCTACTACATCGCGAGCGGCGCGACCCGGATCTTCGCGCTCGACGACACGCTGACCGGCTCGATCGGCGTGGTCGGCGGCAAGCTCGCGGTGCGCGGCGCGCTCGCCCGGCTCGGCGTCCACACGTTCCCGGTCGGCCGCGGCAAGCGCGCGACGATGATGGCGAGCCTCGGGCCGTGGAGCGACGACGAGCGCGGCGCGGTGCGGTCCGAGATGGAGGCGGTCTACCGCACGTTCGTCGGCCGGGTCGCTGCGGGCCGCGGCAAGTCGCCGGACGAGATCGAGAAGATCGCGCAGGGCCGGGTATGGACCGGCGCGCGCGCCAAGGAGCTCGGCCTGGTCGACGAGATCGGCGGGCTCGACGCCGCGCTCGCCGAGGCCCGCAAGCTGGCCCGGCTCGACGCCGCGACCGGCCTCGAGGTCTATCCGCCGGGGCCGACGCTGCGCGACCTGGCCGTCGGGCTGGGCGAGGTCCAGGCGCCGCTCGGGCTGGGCGATGCGAGCTCCGACACCGGCGCGCTGCTGCGCGCGCTCACCACCGTCGATCCCGTCGTGGCCGCCGCCACCGAGCGCCTGGTCCAGCTCGTGCTCTCGTTCCGCTCGTCGACGATCCAGGCCGTCGCGATGCTCCCGGTGATCCCATGAAGCGCTTGCTCCTCGTCTGCCTCGTCGCATGCTCCGCCAAGGGTCAGGGTCCCGCCGGACCGGCCGGAGATCCCCCCGCATCCACCCGGCCGCCCGAGCCGGCCGTCGCGACGCCGAGCCGCGTCGTCACCGAGCACTTCCACAGCGATGCGCTCGGGGTCGACAAGGCGGTTGTGGTCTACCTGCCGCGCGGCTACGACAGCCAGCCGGCCCGGCGCTGGCCGGTGTTCTATTACCTGCACGGGCTGGGCGGCAACGAGACCAACTGGGTCGAGAACGGCAAGCTCGACGCCGCGGCCGACCAGCTCGGACTCGCCGCGATCGTCGTGATGCCCGACGGCGACGACGACTTCTACATCGACTCGCGCGCGCCGATCGACTACGACCAGTGCATGAAGGACGGCAGCGGGCTGTTCGTCCCCGAGCGCAAGCCGTACGACACCGCGTGCGTCCACACCCGCAACTACGAGGCCTACATCGCCAAGGATCTGGTCGGCTGGGTCGATGGCCACTACCGCACGCTGGCGCGCCGCGACGGCCGCGGCGTGGCCGGCCTGTCGATGGGCGGGTTCGGCGCGATGGAGCTCGCGCTGCGCCACCCCGACGAGTTCGCGGCCGCCGGCAGCCACTCCGGCGCGATCGCGCTGCTCTACCGCGGGCCGCGGCCGTTCGCGCCCGGCAAGACCGAGCTTTCCACCGACGTGTCCCACTGGGGCGAGCAGGCCGGCGCGGTCGGCGCGTGGATCCACCGGATCTTCGGCGACGACATCGCCGAGTGGAAGGCCCACGACGTCGTCGAGCTCGCCGGAAGGCTCGGGCCCGGCAAGGTCGCGCTGTACTTCGACTGCGGCACCGAGGACGGCTTCGCGCTGCACGACAACGTCCAGTACGTCCACGAGGCGCTGGACGCCCGTCACATCGAGCACGCGTTCTTCCTCGGCCCCGGCAAGCACGACTTCGCGTTCTGGTCGGCGCGCGTGGCGAGCAGCCTGGCGTTCCTGCGCGATCACACCGCGAAGCCCCAGTAGGCCCGGACTACGCCGGGACCGCGAGCTCGCCGGCGCGCTCGACGCTCGCCAGCTGCTCGGCGAGGAAGTCCCACAGCGCGGCGATCCGCGGCACCGTGCGCAGCGCGCGGTGGCCGACCAGCCACAGCTCCTCGAGCGGCAGCGCGTCCCACCCCGGCTGCAGCGCGCGGCTGATCGCGATCGGCACCAGCCGGCGCACGAACCGGAACGGCTCGGACGCCAGCATGACGCCGAGCCCGGCCGCCGCGGCGGCGACCTGGCCGGGGAAGTACGAGGTGCGCAGCACCGGCGGGCCGCCGGCGTGCTCGGTCACCCAGCGCGCCGTCGGGATCTGCGCCAGCTCGCTGCCGTAGGTGATCCAGCGCGCGTCGCTCCACCGCCGGAGCCGCCCGAGCTCGGCCGCGTACTCCGGCGAGGTCAGCGGCAGCGCCCGGGTCGATACGACACGCACCGCGATCAGGTCGCCGCTGCGCGGCCGGATCGCGCGCAGCGCCAGGTCGGCCTCGCGGCGCGTCAGATCGGCGTAGCCGACGCTGGCGTCGAGCTCGACCACGACCCGCGGGAACCGCTGGTGGAACCGCGCGAGCAGCGGCGCGATGAACGCGTCGGCGAGCCCGGGCGGCGCGGTCAGCCGGACCACGCCCTCGGCCGTGGTCTCGATCGCGTCGACCGCCGCCGCGAACTGGGCCAGCCCGCGCTCCATGTCCTCGGCCGCCGGCAGCATCGCCTCGGCCGCCGCCGTCGCCACCGTGCCGTCGCGGGTGCGGTCGAACAGGTGCACGCCGAGCTCGGCCTCCAGCCGATCGATCCGCCGGCTCACCGTCGACACGTCGAGCCCGAGCCGCGCCGCCGCGCCGGCGAGCTGTCCGGCGCGGGCGACCGCGAGGAACACGCGGACCTGATCCCAGTCGATCGTCGACAGCGCGCGGCCGGCCATGCCCCCATGTTGCGCCTGTGCAACGCGACCTTGCAAGCGCCGGTCTTTGCTGCGTATCTGCAAGTGCAACCCGTCCTTGCGTTTGTGCAACATGGGCTTGCATGGGGCGGCGTTGCGATGCGAGGACGCAAGAGGCATTCATGGCGCATGACGACTCGCCCAGCCAGCCCCTCCGCTTCCACCCCGCTCCACGTCATCGCCGGCGCCGGCCAGATCGGCCCGATGATCGCCGAGCGCCTGCTCGCCCGCGGCCACCGCGTCCGCCTGGTCCGGCGCGGCGCGTTCACCGGCGCACCGGCCGGGGCCGAGACCGTGTCGGCGTCGCTCTCCGATCCGGCCGGCGCCGCCGAGGCGATGCGCGGCGCCTCGGTCGTCTACCACTGCGCCAACCCGCGCTACCACCGCTGGGCCGAGGAGCTGGTCCCGCTCGCGCGCGGTATCACCGAGGGCGCCGCGCGCAACGGCGCACGGCTGGTCGCGCTCGACAACCTCTACATGTACCGGGTCCCCGCCGGCGGCCGGCTCGCCGAGGACACGCCGATCGGCCCGGTGTCGCGCAAGGGCGCGCTGCGCGCCGAGGCCGCCGCTGTGATGCTCGACGCCCACACCCGCGGCGACCTGCCGGTCGCGATCGGCCGCGCCTCCGACTTCTTCGGCCCGAGCTGCACCAACTCGATCTTCGGCGATCGGTTCTGGACCAAGCTGCTCGCCGGCCGGCCGGTCGAGCTGCTCGGCGATCCAGACCAGCCGCACACCTACTCGTACGGCCCCGACGTCGCCGACGCGCTGGTCACGCTCGGCCTCGCCGACCCGGCGCTGTCGAGCGGCGCCGACGTCTACGGCCGGGTCTGGCACCTGCCGGCGCACCCCGCCGAGTCGACCCAGGCCCACCTGGCGCGGTTCGCGCGCGCGGTCGGCGTCGAGCCGCGGTTCACCCGGATGTCGCCGCTCCTGCTCCGCATCGCGGGCCTGTTCCTCCCCGAGGCCGGCGAGCTGCCCGAGATGATCTACCAGTGGCGCACGCCGTACATCCTCGACGATTCGCAGTTCCGCGCCCGATTCGGCGCGATCCCGACCCCGCTGGCGCGCGCGGTCGAGGCCACCGTCGCCTGGGCGCGCACCCGCTACGGCACCGCCCGCGCCGCGGCGGCGTAACATGACGGCGCAGATGCGCGTGGCGAGACGTCAACGCGACCGCCGTGGGCGACCGCGAGCAGGATGGGGTCGGGCGCCGCGACCGTGATTTCGATTGGCCGGGTGTTGTTCCGCACGTACCTCGCGGGGTCCGCGCAGGACGGGTGGTGATTCGGCGGGCGCGGTCCCGACGCCCATCCGCGCAGCAGCCCACGGCGAGTCGCGTGTACGCGTTCTCCCGGGCGCCAGCGCCGTGAGCGAGCGTGTGCGCGGTCTCCCGGGAGGCGTGGAGCGAGGGGCAGGGCGCGCGGTCTGCTCCACCTGCGCGCGACCCGTGACCACCGTCAGGTCATGCCGATCGAGGCCGACAGGGCGCGGATCGCGGCGCGGGCGCGCTCGACGTGCTCGGCGGCCTGGCTGACCGCGTGCGAGATCGTGTTGACCGACTCCGAGGGGTCCATCATCGCGGTCTCGTCGCTCGCGGCCCGCATGTTGGCGCGCAGCGAGTCGATCGACTCCTCGAGGACGTTGACGTGCTCCGCGAGCTCGGCGATCGGCAGCTGGTTGCCGGTGCGGGTCAGCTCGCTGTCCTCGTCGAGGTCGATCGCGGCGAGCCGCAGCCGCTCCTCCGCGTCGGCGAGCCGGCTGCGCAGCGCGGCGTCGTCGTGCTCGAGCTGCGCGAGCTTCTGCTCGAGCTCGCTGGACCGGGCGGCGAGCGACTCGTACCTGGCGAGCTTGGCGAGGTCGAGCTGCGCGGTCGCGTCGGGGTCGAACCCGGTCTTGGCCGGGGCGCTGACCGCGGCGCGCTGGTTGGTGTCGGCGTCGTCACCGCGCGCGTCGCGCAGCTCGCTGACCAGGCGATCGCGCTCCAGCGTGATCTGCGCGAGCTTGGCGCGGGCGTCGCGCAGATCGCGCTGCAGCGATGCGATCTCGCGCTCGGTCTCGGCGGCGAACGAGCGGACGTTGTCGGCGCTGGCGACCTCGTGCTCCAGCGCGGCGATCTGGGTCTGCATCTCGGCGACCTGGCGGGCGAACGCCGCGGAGTTGCCCTCGGCGCCCTGGGCGCGCTGCTCGGCCATGGTGACGCGCTGTTCGGCGGCGGCGATCCGGCGCTCGGCCTCGCTGCCCGGCCGGGGGCTGTCGTCGGCGGCGAGCCGGTGCTGGAGCTCGGCGAGCTCGCGCGCGAGGTCCTCGCCCTGGGCGCGGGCGGCGTCGGCGCGGTGCTCGGCGTCGACCACGCGGGACTCGGCGTCGCGCAGCCGGGTCGCGGCGTCGTGCGTCCGGTCGTCGGCGTCGGCGATCCGCGCCTCGGCGTCGCGCGCGCGGGCCTCGGCGCTGTGCGCGCGATCCTCGGCGTCATGCAGGTGCGCCTCGGCGGCCTGGGCGCGCTGGTCGGCGGCCTGGGCCCGGGCGTCGGCCTCGCTCGCGGTCTGGCCTCGGGCCTCGGCGCGGGCCTCGGCGTCGCGGGCGCGGGCCTCGGCGTCGCGGGCGCGCTCCTCCGCGGCGGCGATCCGATCGGACACGACCGCCTCGGACGGCTCGCCCGCCGGGCGGGCCTGGGAGCGCGACGCCTGCTCGCGCTCGAGCCAGGCCAGCCGGGTCAGCGCCTCGTCGAGCTGGCGCTGCAGCGCGCCGGCGCGGCCGATCGCCAGGTCGGCGGCCTCGGCGCGCGCGCTCAGCGCGTCGATCTTGCGCTCGGCGTCGCTCGCCCGCGCCAGCGCGTCGGCCAGGCGGTCGCGCTCCTCGCCGGTCAGCCCGGCGCGCTCGTCGGCCGCGCGCTCGAGCTCGGCGATCCGGGCGCGGGCGTCGCCGAGCACGGTCTCGGCCGCGGTGCGCGCGCCGTCGGTCTCGCGGTGCCGGCCCTCGAGCTCGACCAGCCGCGACCGCAGCTGCTCGATCTCCGCCCTGGCGTCGGAGCTGGCCTGCTCGGCGGCGGCGTGCGCGTCGTGGGCCGCGGTCTCGCGGGCGCGCAGCTCGGCGCGCAGCTCGTCGGCCGACGCCTTGCCTGCGGTCTCGGCGACCGCGATCCCGCTCTCGAGGTCGTCGACCCGGTCCTGCAGGCTGTCGAGCTGGAGCTCGGCCTCGTTCAGCTTGCGCTCGGCGGCCTCGGCGCGCTGCTGCAGCGCGGGCAGCTGGGCGCGGGCCTCGGCGAGCTCGCGCTCGAGCTGGGTCTTGCGATCGACCATCGCCAGGGACGTCGAGCGTTCGGCGGCGAGCTCGCGGACCGCCTGGTCGAGCTTGCCGGCGAGCTCCTTGTGGAGCTGCTCGGCGCGGGCCGCGACCTGCGGCTCGAGCTCGGCGATCCGGGCCTCGGCGGCGGTCGCTCGCTGCTCGACCTCGCGCACCGACGCGGCGCCGGCGCTGGTCCGGGCCTCGGCCTGCTCGGCGCGGCGCAGCGCCTCGCTGAGCTCGCGGCTGACCGAGCGCGCCCGGGTGTCGACGTCGGCCGCGCGGCGCAGCGCCTCGGCGACGTCCTTGGCCATCGCCTTGGCCATGGTGTCGGCCGCGCTCGCGCGCTTCTCGGCGTCGTCGGCCCGCCGCTCGGCGGCGCGCGCGGCGTCGTCGGCGGCGGCGCGCGCGGCGACGTCGTCGCGGTTCCTCGGCGGTGCCGACGCGGCGTCGGCCCGCGCCGCGTCGTCGAGCTTGCGCTGCAGCGCGGTGGCGCGCTTGTCGGCCGCCGCCACCGCGGCCTCGAGCTCGACGACGCGATCGCGCCGGGTCTCGAACTGGGTGGTCAGCTCGGCGAGCTCGGCGGCGAGCTTGTCGGCGCGCGCCTCGGCGGCGGCCAGCGCGTCGCTCGTCCCCGGGGCCGGCGCGGCAGCGCTCGCGTCCGCCGCCAGCCGCTCGCGCAGCCCGGCGAGCTCGGCGTCGGCGGCTCGCGTCCGGTCCTCGGCGTCGGCGAGCTTCTGGGTGAGCTGGGCGGCCTGGGCCTCGGCCCGGGCCGCCGCGGCGCTGGCGCCCGACAGGTTGCGCTCGCTGCCCTGCGCCCGGATCTGGGCCGCCGCCAGGTCCTTCTCGGCCTTCTCGGCCCGCGCGGCCAGCGCCGCGACCCGGTCGGTCAGCTCCTGGAGCCGGCTCGCGTCGCCGGCCGACGCTGGTGCCGGCTCGCGCGCGCGCAGCTCGGCGACCTCGCGCTGCAGCGAGGTGATCATCAGGTCGGCCTCGGCGAGCTTCTCGGCGACCGCGACCCCGGCGGCGGTGTCGGCCATCGCCCGCGCATCGCGCGCCTTGCCGAGCTCGATCCGCGCCGCCTCGAGCTCGGCCGCGGTGGTCTTCCTGGCGGCGACCAGATCGTCGCGTGCGATCTGGGCCTCGCGCATCGCCTCGCCGTGGGCGTGCTCGGCGATCGACCGGGAGCGCTCGGCCTCCTCGAGCGCGGCGGACAGCCGGGTGATCTCGGCCGACAGCTTGATCTTGCCGGCGGCCTCGCTCGCGTCGCTGGTGTCGCCCGCCCAGTCGGCGCGATCCGACGACAGCTCGGCGATCCGCTCGTGGGCCTCGGCGAGCTCGTCCTGGATCGCCGCGAGCGCGGCCTCGAGCGAGGCGGCGCGGGACTCCGCCTCGCGGCCGCGCCCCAGGTCGGCGCCGAGGCCGGCGCCAGGATCGAGCGTGCGCGCCGACATCACGCTGACCAGCTGATCGTGCATCTCGCCGACCCGGCGGGCGAACGCGTCGCGCTCGTCCTCGACGGTGGCCCGCGCCTTGCGCTCCATGTCGAGCCACGACGCCAGCGTGCCGTGCAGGCCGATCGGCGGCGGCAGCGTGCCGCTCGCCGGCAGCAGCCGGATCAGCAGGCTGCCGACCAGGATGATCTCGCCGGTCGGGACCGGCGCGCGCTGGACCCGGTTGGGGCCGACGAAGATCCCGTTCGAGCTGCCGAGGTCCTCGACCCACAGCGCGCCCTGGTCGATGAAGAACCGGGCGTGCAGCCGGGACACCCGCGGGTCGTCGCTGCGGATCGCGCACTCCGCGCTGCGCCCGACCGTGACCGGCTCGGCGCCCAGCGCAAACGACCGATCGACGCCGTCGACGTCGGAATAGATCAGAGTGGCCATCCCCGAGGGCCCGAAGTTATCACGAGCGCGCGGCCAAGGTCGCGATCAGCGCCTCGGCGGTGGCCAGGCCGCGGTCGGTGTCGTCGTCGAGCAGGACCACGTGGCCCATCTTGCGGCCGGGCGCCGGGCCATCCTTGCCATAGAGGTGGAGCCGGGCCTCGGGGTGGGCGAGGACCTCGCTCCACGCCGGCGCCCCCCGGGTCCACAGGTCGCCGATCAGGTTCACCATCACCGCGCCGGTCAGCGCGCGCGGATCGCCGAGCGGGACGCCGCACACCGCGCGAAGGTGTTGCTCGAACTGCGACGTGGCGCAGGCGCCGTAGGTGTAGTGGCCGCTGTTGTGGGTGCGCGGCGCGATCTCGTTGACCAGCAGGCTGCCGTCGGGGAGCTCGAACATCTCGACCGCCATGACGCCGACGTGGCCGAGCGCCTCGGCGACCGCGACCGCGATCTCCTCGGCGCGCCGGCGGCGGGGCTCGGGCATCGGCGCGGGGGCGCGCGTGGTGTGCAGGATGTGGCGGCGGTGCACGTTCTCGGCGATCGGGTAGATCCGGATCTGGCCGTCGAGCCCGCGCGCCAGGACCACCGAGATCTCGCGGCTGAACCGGACCACTTCCTCGGCGACCGCGGGCTCGCCGCGCAGCTTGCCGAACAGCGCGCCCGCGTCGCCGTCCGGATCGATCCGGACCTGGCCCTTGCCGTCGTACCCGGCGCGGCGGACCTTGAGGATCGCCGGGCGACCGACCCGGGCGAGCGCCGCCTGGATGTCGTCGACCGGCGCCCACCTCGCCTGCGGCAGGCCGATCCGGTCGAGGAACTGCTTCTGGACCATCCGGTCCTGGATCGTGCGCAGCACGGATGCGCCCGGCCGGACCGGCGCGATCGGCTCGAGCGCGTCGAGCACGTCGGCCGGCACGTGCTCGGTGTCGAGCGTGATCACGTCGACCTGGCGGGCGAGGTGGCAGGCGGCCTCGACGTCGTCGAGCGCGCCGACCACGACGCCGTCGGCGACCTGCGCGGTCGGGCAGCGCGGGCTGGGGTCGAGCACGATGAGGCGATAGCCCATCTGGCGCGCCGCGACCGCCATCATCCGGCCGAGCTGGCCGCCGCCGAGCACGCCGATCGTCGCGCCCGGCATCAGCGCGCGGGTCACGGCAGGGTCTCCGCCAGCACGCGCGCGGTCTGCGCGGCGCGATAGCCGTCGAGCCGGGCCGCCACCGCGGGATCGTGCAGCGCGACGATCGCCGCGGCGAGCAGCCCCGCGTTGACCGCGCCGGCCTCGCCGATCGCGAGCGTCCCGACCGGCACGCCGCGCGGCATCTGCACGATCGACAGCAGCGAGTCCAGCCCGCTCAGCGCCTTGCTCTGCACCGGCACGCCGAGCACGGGCAGCCGGGTCTTGGCCGCGGTCATGCCCGGCAGGTGCGCGGCGCCGCCTGCGCCGGCGATGATCACGCGCAGCCCGCGGTCGACCGCCGTCGCCGCGTACTCGAACAGCAGGTCCGGCGTGCGGTGCGCCGAGACGATCCGGGTCTCGTGGGCGACGCCGAGCTCGGTCAGGACGTCGGCGGCGTGCTTCATCGTGGCCCAGTCGCTGTGCGAGCCCATGATGATGCCGACCTGTGCGCTCATGACAAATCCTTTTTCGGCGTGCGCGGCCCCGCGGCGCGCCGCAGGCGATCGCCGACAGCTTCGCCCAGCCCGGCCGCGGGAGGCAACGCGGCGATCACCACATCGATGTCCGCGGCGTCGAGATCGCGCAGCGCCGCGTACAGCTCGCGCGCCATCCCGGCGGCGTCGTCCGGCAGGCGGTGCGCGCGCGCGGGCAACGCGGGCCACGCGGCGAACGCCGATCCCGGGGCGAGCACCGCGACGCGCGCGCCGCGGCCGTGCGCGGCGGCCACCGCCGCGGGGACCTCGTCGGGCAGCGCGGCGATCACCTCGGCCCTGGGCGCGTAGTGGCTGGCCAGCGTGCCGGGGGCGGCGGGCGCCTCGGCGTCGGGCGCCGCGAGCGGCCCGGTGATCGGCTCGATCTGCTCGCGCGGCAGGCCGCCGGGGCGGAGCAGCACCGGCCGGCCGCGCGACAGGTCGACGATCGTCGACTCGACGCCGACCTCGCACGGCCCGCCGTCGAGCAGGTAGTCGATCGCGTCGCCGAGATCGCGCGCGACGTGGTCCGCCGTGGTCGGGCTGACCGCGCCGAACCGGTTGGCGCTCGGCGCTGCGATCCCGCCGCCGAACGCGCGGAGCAGCGCCTGCGCGACCGGGTGGGCCGGGACTCGCAGCCCGATGGTGGCCGCGCCGCCGGTCACCGCCGCTGCCGCGCGCGGGCCCCTGCGCAGGATCAAGGTCAGCGGGCCCGGCCACGCGGCGCGCGCGAGCCGGTGCGCGACCTCGGGGACGTCGACCGCCCAGCCGTCGAGCAGCGCGGCCTCGGCGAGGTGCACGATCAGCGGGTGGTGGCGCGGCCGGCCCTTGGCCGCGAAGATCCGCCCGACCGCGGCGTCGCTCGCCGCGTCGGCGCCGAGGCCGTACACGGTCTCGGTCGGGAATGCGACCAGCCCGCCGCCGGCGAGGACGGCAGCCGCGCGCGAGATGTCCGGACCGCGCTGCATGAAAAACACGTCTCATAGCACGCCGAGCCGTCCGCGCGAGCGTCGCGCGCGGGCAGATCGGCCGATCGGACTAGGCGTGCGGCCGGGTCGCGGCCACCGACGGTCGATCGGCCCACGCCGCGCGGATCGGCGCCAGCGCCGCGGCGCGCTCGGTCGGATAGGTCTTGCGGAAGTCCATCCAGTCGAGCGCGCTGATCAGCGATAGCTCGGACAGCCCGAACGCGCCCGGCGTCAGCTCGCGGCCGAGCCAGGCGAAGATCGTGTCGGTGCGGTCGAACTGGCGCTGGGCGAACGGGTTGCCCTCGAGCGCGATCCCGTCGCGCCGCAGGTAGAACACCTGGATCATCGAGTTGAGCGTCTCGGCGATCGCGGTCAGGACGTTGCGCTGGCGCCAGGCGTCGCGCGGCGGCGCGAGCTCGCCGTAGCCGCGGGTCGCGATCAGCCAGTCGATGATCGCCTGCGAGTCGAACAGCGTGCGGCCGTCGACGATCGCGATCGGGACCTTCCAGATCGGCGACAGCTCGCGCACCACGGCCTGGCCGGCGTCGGCCTGCGTGTCGACCCAGTCGATCGGCTCGCCGAGCTCGGCGGCGACGATCCGCACCCGGCGGGTGAACGGCGATGCGGGAGTCCCCAGCAGCTTCATGCGCGGACGCTACCGCGAACCGCGCCGGCCGCGGCACCGCACGCGCACGTTGCGCGTCCCGCGGGGTGCGATACGCTCGCGGCGTGCAGGTGTTCTTGCTCCGGCACGCCGAGGCCGCCCAGGAGACCGTGGCGATGCGCGACCCGCACCGCCACCTGACGCCAGCCGGCCGCAGCCAGGCCCGCGGCATCGGCGATCGCCTGCGCTGGCACGACTGCACGCCGACCCACATCTGGGCGAGCCCGCTGGTCCGGACCGTGCAGACCGCCGAGCTGGTCGCCGCGGCGCTCGGCGCCGAGGTCGCGGTCGAGGCCGTGCCGGCGCTCGCCCCCGACGAGAACCCGCGGGCGGCCGCCGCCGCGCTGGCCGCGCTGCCGCGCGACGCGGCGGTCATCGTGGTCGGCCACGAGCCCGGCCTGTCGGCGCTGGGCGCGGTGCTGGTCGGTCAGCCCGAGTTCGCCGGCCTGGCCAAGGCCCAGGTCGCCCGGATCGACGACGGCCAGCTGCGCTGGCGGTTCGCGTGCGACGCCGAAGCGCCCGAGATCGCCGGCTGACGCCGCGATCGCCGTCCCACCCGGACGCCGATCCTGCGACCACGTCCGCTGACAGCAGGCGCAGCCAGCTTCCTGGGGACGCGCGCATTCTGACCGGTGATGAGCCGGCGCGGCCTCGCGACCACCGCGCGTATAGATCGTGCAGCTCGGCCGCTGCACGCGGCGTTGCCGGATCGGAGGCGGTTCGTGGTCGGATGGCGCCATGCGCGCCTTCCTGCCCGCCGTGATCACCGGCTGCCTGGCCACCGGCTGCCTGGCCACCGGCTGTACGGCCACCGAACCGGTGGCCGAGTCGGTCGCCGCCGCGACCACGGGCGACCTCCAGCTCAACCTGCTCTACATCCACGGCGTCGAGAACAGCGCGGGCGCCAGGTCCGGCGCGCACAGCACGCTCGACGACCTCAAGGCCGCGGTCGCCGCCGACCTGCCGTCGCTGATCGCGAGCTACCAGGCCAGCCATCCCGGCGTGACGATCCACGCCGCGAGCACGTCGGCCAACCTCTACACCGCGACGCCGTCGGGGATCCACCCCAGTGACTCGACCGATCCGACGCTGATGGACGACTGGGAGGTCGGCGATCCGGGCTGCGCATCGACCCGCCAGGGCGATCCGTGCACCACCGCGTACGAGTGGCGGTTCCGCCTGGTCCAGGAGATCGGGCGGCTGTTCCCGCCCACCGCGAAGAACATCGTCCTGATCGGCCACTCGACCGGCGCGCGCACCGCGTTCGAGGTCGCGTCGAACACCGGGCCCGGCGGCGTCGGCACCCAGGACTGGGGCGTCCAGGACCGGATCGCCGCGGTGGTCTCGATCAACGGCATGATCGACGCCCTCGAGCCCAACCGCTACAACGTCGTCGGGTTCGCCGACTTCGTCTCGACGTGCAAGGACAGCGACGCGATCGCGGCGATCTTCGGCGCCGGTGTGCCCGGCAACGGCTGGTGCGAGTACGCTGGCAACGTCAGCGGCGTCGCGGCCGCCGACTGGGTCGGCCAGCACAGGCGATCGCGGGTGCTGACCGCCTGGGGCAGCTGCTCGCCGTCGCTCTGGACCGGCAACAGCGACGGCGCGCTACCGTACGCAGCGCAGGGCAGCCCGTTCTCGCCCTTCCTCGACATGGCGCCCGCGGCCGGCCAGACCTTCACCGTCGCCTACGGCCGGCGGTTCGGCGCGTTCTGCCACTCGACGATCACCAGCGGCGGCGACGCCAACCACGCCGCGGCGGTCGCCAGCGCCCGGTCGCAGATCGAGGACCTGATCTTCACGTCCGCGGTCCGGGTCGACCAGACCGGCACGATCTCGACCTCATCGCCGGTGCCGTTCAACGGCTCGACCCCGACGTTCAGCGCCGGCGGCGCGTGTCCGTCGGGCGACACCGCGATCTCGCCGGTGGTCCAGGTCGTCGGCGTGTGCAAGCACCCGGGACTGTTCGACGGCGACGACCACCCGATCGCGAATGGCTTCACGGTGACCGACAGCACCGGCTGCGCAGGCGCGTTCCGCTGGGCGCAGATCCACGACTCGAACCACAGCCACAACGCGACGTTGTTCTGGCAGACCCGGTCGCGGCCCGCCGACGGCGGCCTGATCGCGACGCTGCCGCCGGGCTGAGCGTTCACCGCAGGATCGCCCAGGCGCAGCTTGCCCGAACGCGAGACCGGCGCTCAACGGGTTGTGCAGTGCTGTTCGTAGAGCGCGAGCCATTCCTTCATGGCTGCTCTAGCAACGCTGCCCAGTAAGCGCGCGCGAACGATACACCGTCGCGGGGGATTCGACCGGTGCGCCAGTCAGCGAGCCAGTCCTCGACGCTTTGCCCGGTCTCGGCCTCGAACTGCGCTCGATCGGCGGGGACGTTGACCTCGGCAAGCTTGTCAGGATCGACTTCCCTGGTCCCGAGGACCCAGCTCAGAAGGCTGGGTGCCTTCGCCAGCGCATCGCTGCCATCGCCATCGCGTAGCCAGAACAAGATCACCGGTTGCGTGCGAGGTGGGTCGAGCAGTCGATCTCTGCTGCCATCGAGGTCCTCGACCACGGCTCGTTCATCGTGCGGCACCAGCAGCACCAGGCGATGTGGGTTCCGGATCGCCTCGTCGACCGATGAGGTGCGGAGCGGCTGCGTATCGGCTCCCGCGAGTCCTTCGACCTCCTTGATCGTCCAGTCACGCAGCCCCAGGTCCGGGTACCTGACAACCGCGATGCCACTGACATTGCCTTCGATGGCCGCGATGAGCGCCTGGGTCGAATTCCTTGCGGTCGAATTCATGGCTGCGGATGGAGAACTGCCTGGGCCACCAGCGGATGAGTTTCGAGCACGACGTGGCCATCGCGCATTCGCTCCAGCAGGATGCCCTGCGCCAGCAGTCGCACCCGCCGTTGCAGATCGAGCTCTCGTCCATCCGTGCCCGTGACCGCCTTGATTGCCTCGGTATCGCCGGGAAGCAGCGCACGGCGAAAGCTCAGCTGCTGATCGGTGATCGCGTCCTGGAGATCGGAATCATCCGGCCAGGCATCGTTCCGCTTCACGCGGGCATACGTCCCGGCATCGGCGACCAGCTGCAAGAATACGCGGGGAATGCCGCCGCTGGTCACGACAGCCCGTTCGAGCAGCAGCCACACGGGTGCCGGCAGCTTGAACCCAGGTAACCTGTTGGCCAGAAGGTTAAAGAAGAACGCCTTGGTCTCGCCCTCGCTTGGTCCTTGGGGGTTGAGTGGTAGAACGCGATGCAGACGCTCACCCGCCCGGAGGATCGACTCTGTTCCTCCTCCGAAAACCGAATGCCAGGGGATGACTGCGATCAGGTCAACCATGTCGGGCAGTCGTGACAGTGCCTCGAACGCTTCCTGCGCGCCCGGACCCGGCGGAAGCTTCTCCAGCCCATCGAGGAGTAGTGCAACGCGGCCTTGTTCCGATCTACGTGCGATCTCCTCGAGAGCGGCGCGAGCGGTGCTTGGACCGCTTGCATAGAACATCTCGGATGCTACGCGGGCCGCTGCAGGTATGCTGCTCGCGGCAGCGGCGAGTTCTGCAGAGATTCTCAGGGCAGCTGATCGCGTGCGACCATGACGAGTCGCTGGGCGATGAGGCCCATGAGCTCGTCTGCAGACAGGCGGTGCACGTTCGTCATCCGGTCGACCTGCACCAGGCAGGCAACGCGCGTGGCTATCAGCGCCTGGGCCGCGCGGGCGAGCTCGGTGCTCTTGCCGACGCCCGTCGGACCACCGACCAGGACCGTGCCGCCGCCCGCGGCGGCCCAGGTCGCGATCGCGTCGCCGCCACCGGTCGGGCGAACGACGTATGCGCCGTCACCTGGATCGAGCGGCCGGTGAGGCGCAAGCAGCCGCCAGTCCGGGGTCGATGCGTTCGCCATGGCCACGCTGATATCCTACCAGGGCCAGATCGCTCGACCACTGCACGGGACATGAACGGCGACTTGACCTTGGGGGTGGCGCCGGGCTGAGCGTCAGCGCAGGCCGAGCCAGCCCGGCACGCCGAGCGTGCGCTCGGCCGCGAGCAGGCCGAACGCGACCACGAGATCGACGGTGGTGATCACCGCGCCGTAGCGCAGGAACCGCCAGAACCCGATCTCGCCGCGCGGCCCGGCGCTCTCCATCACGATGACGTTGGCGACGCTGCCGAACAGCGTCAGGTTGCCGGCCAGCGTCGACGCGACCGCGAGCATGATGTAGCCCCAGGTCGGGTCCGCCATGTGCGGGACCCAGGCGATGGCGACCAGCACGAGCGGGACGTTGGACACCAGGTTGGAGGCGACCACGACGAGCGCGACGAACGCGAGGTCGCCCGCCGCGTGGCCGCGCGCGATGATCGGTTCGAACTGCTCGAACAGGCGGTCGAGCACGCCGGCATGGGCGATCCCGGCGACCACGACGAACAGGCCGGCGAAGAACACCAGGAGCTGCCAGTCGACGCTGGCGAACGCGCGGCGCGGCGGGGTGCGCGCGACGACCATCAGCGCGGCGGCGGCGGACATCGCGGCGCCGGCCAGCGACACCCCGGCGAGCGCCATGATCGCGAACGCGGCGAGCGCGGCGAGCGCCTTGCCGGTCAGCGCGCGGTCGAGCGCCGGGCGGGGCGGCGAGCGGTCGGCGAGCGGGCCGTGCGGCAGCGATCGGCGGAACAGCCAGATCAGCGCGCCGGCGTTCGCGATCAGGCATGCGGCGCCGACCGGCAGGGTGAGCAGGAGGTACTGCGCGAAGCCGATCGCGCCGTGCGCGTGCGCGGCGGCGCCGACGATCATGTTCTGCGGGTTGCCGCTGAAGCTGACCACGCCGCCGACGTTGGCGGCCGACGCGAGCGCCAGCAGGTAGGGCAGGACGGGCAGCCGCGCTTCGACCACGACCGCGACCACCAGCGGGGTGAGCAGCACGCACACCGTGTCGTTGAGCAGCAGCGCCGACAGCGCGCCGGCGACCAGGGTCAGGCCGAGCAGCAGCGCGCGCGCCGAGCGCGCGCGGGTCAGCACGAGGTAGGCACACAGCCGGAAAAACCTGGCATCCTGGAGGTAGGCGGCGATCAGCAGGATCCCGAACAGCAGGGTGACGACGTGGAGATCGATCGCGTGGAGCGCGGCGTCCATCGGCAGCCCGCCGACCAGGACCATCGCCACGCCGCCGACGACGGCGCCCGCCGGGCGGTCGAGCCCGAGCCAGTGCAGCTGGCGGCTCGCGATCACGAGGTAGGTGAGGATGAAGACGACGAGCGCGCCGACCACTGCGACACGTACCATACGCCGCCGGGTGCACCGGGTCAGGGTTTGCCAGGCGCGGTCGTGGATCGTCGCGCGCGCCGGTGCGTTGCGGACCTCATGTCGCGTCGCTGGCTCGTCGCCGTGTCCGTCACCGCCCACCTCTGCATCCTGGCCGGGGTGTTCGTCTCGGGGATCTGGCGCCTGGAGCGCCTGGACGCCGCCCCGCGAAAATTCGACCTGGCGGTGCAGGCCCCGCCGCCCCCGCCCGCGCCGGCGGGTGGGTCCAGGGCGCCGCAGAAGCCGGATTTCAAGCCCCTGGTCCCCAGGCCCGTGGCGCACGGGCACCGTCAGCCGCCGCCCGTGGCCGTCGAGACGACGCCGGTGGCGACCACGTCCGGCAACGGCGACGGCCCCGGCTCGGGATCGGGGGCCCCGGACAGCATCGGCACGTGCACCGAGAACTGCGGTCCCGGCCCGGCCGCCGAGCCGGTGTGCGGCAACGGCTCGGTCGAGGCCGGCGAGCAGTGCGACGACGGCAACACCACCGGCGGCGACGGCTGCTCGGCGACCTGCCAGATCGAGGTCAGGCCGCGGCCGATCGCCACGGTCGCGCCCAGCGTGCTGGCCGGCTTGCGGATCTCCGGGGAGACCCAGGTCCACCCCGATGACATGACCCACCACCAGATGATCCGCGACAGCGTCGGGCGGGTCGTGGGGGTGGTCAAGCTGTGCATCGCCCCCGACGGCAGCGTGGGCTCGACCCGGCTGCTGGTCTCGACGAAGTACGCCGCGTACGACGCCGCGCTGGTCGCGGCGGTCGCCGGCTGGCGCTACCAGCCGTACCGGCTCGACGGCAACCCGGTGGCGGCGTGCAGCACCGTCCGGTTTGTGTACACGCTGCAGTGACCGGTCCATCCCCGGCGGGGCGCGTCGTGCGCCGCCGGTCGCATGGGGCGCCGGGCCGCACCGGTACGAGGCCGGAATCATCCGCGCTAAGCTTGCCCGGGTGAGCCGCACCCGCGCACGCACGCCGGCCGTCGTCGTGATCGTGGGGCTCGTCGGAGTCTGCGCGCTGCTGTGGCTGCTGCGCGCCGAGGTCGACCCGGGTCCACCGCCGGCGCCGGCCCGCGATGCCACCCCCGGCGGCGCGGCGGTGCGCGCGGCCCACACGGTCGCCCTGCCGCCGTCGCCGATGCCGGAGCTGCCACCGACCCCGGAGGCGGCGGAGCTGCGCGGCCACGATACGGTGGATCCGTGCAGCGGCCTGTCGACCCCCGCGATCCCGTCCGGCTTCGAGACCGTGGCGGTGGACGGCGTGACCGTGGCGTGGCGGCCGGACCCGGCACCCCGGGGGCCGTACGACGTCGCGGTGGCGCCGACCGCGATCGCGTACCTCGTGCAGGGCCTGCTCGCCGAGGCCGCGGCGCTGACCGGCACACCGCGCCGCGAGCGGATCACGGTGGTCGTCTACCCGCCGGAGGCGTTCCACGCCGAGACCCACGCGCCGCGCTGGGCGGACGGGATCTACGACGGCGGCGCGGTCCGGGTCGCGGCCCGGGGCACCGCCGAGCTCGGGGTCGAGATCGCCACCCTGCGCCACGAGCTCATGCATGCCCAGCTGCATCCGGGCGGCTGCATGCCGGCGTGGCTCAACGAGGGCACCGCGATGTACTTCGCGGGGCCGCCGCCGGTCCGGACCTGGATCCGGATGCTGCGCCGGCCGGACAGCCTGGCGCTCGGCGATCTGTCGCTGTCGTCGTTCGCGCTGCTGCCCGATCCGTCCGCCGAGCGCGCGTACGCGGAGAGCCTGGCGATGGTGCTGTACATCGTCGATCGCGCGGGCGAGGCCGGGCTGCGCGCCGCGGTGCAGGCGCTGCGCGTCGCGGGCACCGACACGCCGCGGCCCGGCCAGGAGCTGTGGGATCAGCTGTATCCGGGGATCGGCCATCGCGCGGTGGTCGACGCGATGGCGCACCGGGTGTTCGGCGTGTTTCCGGGCCGCGAGCTCGACGCGATCCTGCGGGCCACGATCTGCTGCCAGGGCGTGCGCTCGGCCGGCGAGCTGCGCTGCCGGGGCGCCGCGCCGCGCATGGACCGCCGGCGGTGGGTGGACGACGCGGTCTTACCGGGCGCGATGTGCGACTCGACCTGGTGACCGCCGGACGGCCCCGACTGGCGCTATCCTGGGGCGGCTTGGCAGACCTGGCGATCGACGTCCACGACCTCAGGAAGACGTACCGCACGCCGTTCGCGCGCAAGAAGGTGGAGGCGCTGCGCGGCGTGACGTTCCGCGTCGAGCGCGGCCACATCTTCGGGTTCGTCGGGCCCAACGGGGCGGGCAAGACCACGACGATCCGCATGCTGATGGGCCTGATCCGGCCGAGCGGCGGCAGCGCGACGCTGCTCGGTCACCCGCTGGGCAGCCGCGCCGCCCGGTTCCGGATCGGCTTCCTGCCCGAGTCGCCGTACTTCTACGACTACCTCACGGTCGGCGAGCTGTGCGACCTGGCGGGCCGGCTGTTCGGGATGCCGCACGCGGCCCGCACGCGGCGCGCCGACGAGCTGATCGACAAGGTCGGGCTCGGCGCGGCGCGCGGCCTGAACCTCAAGAAGTTCAGCAAGGGCATGCTGCAGCGCGCGGGGCTCGCCCAGGCGCTGATGAACGACCCCGATCTGGTGGTGCTCGACGAGCCGATGAGCGGGCTCGATCCGATCGGCCGCAAGGAGGTCCGCGATCTGATCCTCGAGCTCCGCGATCAGGGCAAGACCGTGTTCTTCTCGACCCACATCCTGTCCGACGTCGAGGCGATCACCGATCGCGTCGCGATCATCGCGCGCGGCGAGCTCCAGGCCCACGGCACGCCGGCCGAGCTGGTGTCGCAGCGGCTGCAGGGCGTCGACATCGTCGTCCGGTTGCCCGCGGCCGCCGCGGACGACGCCGGGCTGGCCGGTGGCGCGAGCCGGGTGCGGCGGGTCGGCGACGAGCTGTCGCTGACCCTGCCGGCAGACGCCGACGTCGATGCCTGGATCGCGCGCGCGCACGCCGCGGGGGCCCGGGTGCTGCAGATCGCGCCGCGCCACGAGACGCTCGAGGACCTGTTCGTCCGCCGGGTCGCGCCGCCGGCGTCGACCCCCGGCGGCGATCCGGGCGCGGGGGAGGCGGCGGCGCCATGATCGGGCGGATCTGGGCGATCGCGCTCAACACGTTCCGCGAGGCGGCGCGGATCCGCGTGCTGTACGGGATCCTCGTGCTGGTGCTCGCCTCAAATCTAATGGCGGTGTTCGTCGCCGAGCTGTCGCAGCGCGACGCCGACCGGTTCGCGCGCGACATCGGGCTGGCGGGGATCTCGCTGTTCGGCTCGCTGACCGCGATCTTCCTCGGCGTGTTCCTGCTCTACACCGAGGTCCAGCGCCGGACGATCCACGCGATCGTCTGCAAGCCGATCAGCCGGTGGGAGTTCGTGGTCGGCAAGTTCGCCGGCATGGCGGTCGTGCTCAGCGTGCTGGTCGGCGTGTTCGCGATCGCGATGCTCGGGATGCTGGTATGGCAGCGTGCCGGGGTGTCGGCCGGTGTGGCCAAGGCGCTCGTGCTGTCCTGGCTCGAGGTGATCACGGTCGCCGCGATCGCGATCTTCTTCTCGTCGTTCTCGACCCCGTTCCTGTCGGGCATCTTCGCGCTCGGGATGTGGGTGATCGGACGGCTGACCCCCGATCTCGAGGCGGCGACCCGGGCCGCGGCGCCGTGGATCCGGATCACGACCCGGATCGCGCTCGAGATCGTCCCCGACGTCCACCTGTTCGCGGTGTCGGGCCGCACGCTCGACGGCACCGCGGTCAGCGTGCACGGCGACTTCGTGCCCTGGAGCTACGTCGCGCTCGCCGCCGCCCACGGCCTGGGCTGGACGGTCGCCCTGCTCGCGCTCGCCGCGCTGCTGTTCCACCGCCGCGACTTCGTGTGACCGCCGTGCGAACATCGGCGCCGGCCATGGCAAAACATCTCGGGGGAGCGATCCTCGGCCTGCTCGAGTCCGAGCGGGTCGAGCTGCGAGCCGCGGCGGCGACCGTGCTCGCGGCCGTCGGCAAGGGCGACAAGGCGGTCGCGGCGGCGCTGTCCGCCCGGCTCGCCGACAGCGACCCGGCGATCCGCCGGATCGCGCTCGAGGCGCTGGCGGACGGCGACGCCGCCGAGCTGGCGCCCCGGCTGGTGCCGCTGCTGCGCGGCGAGGACGCGTCGCTCGCCGAGCGCGCGTTCGAGCTGCTGGCCGGGTGCGTCGCCGAGGCCGAGCCCACGCTGCGCAAGGAGGTCGGCACCGGGCCGGTCGCGGCGCGCCGGGCGATGGCGCAGCTCCTGCTCCGGCGCGGCACCCGGCCCGCGCTCGACGCGGTGCTCGACCAGCTGGCCGACGACGAGCTCGGCGAGCAGGTGCTGCACCTGCTCCGCGCCGAGCTCGATCACGCGCCGGCCGGCAAGCTCGCCGATCAGATCGAGAAGTCCGCGCTCGCCCGGGTGGCCGAGGTCGGCAAGGCGCTCGCCCGGGCGACGGCGGCGCCGCGCGGCAAGCCCCGGTCCGAGACCGGCAAGGCCAGGCGGCCCGGCAAGGCCGCGGCCGCAGCCGCCGCGGCGGGTCGCGGCAACGGCAAGGCCGGTCCGCCGCGCGAGCCCGACACCGCCGGCGAGCTCGCGGTGCTCGGCGCGCTGCTCCGGCTGATCGGCTACCTCGCGCGCCCGGAGACCCAGGGGCTGTTGCTGGACCACGCCGGCGCCGACCGGCCGCGGCCGATCCGGCTCGCCGCGATCGCGGGGCTGCGCCGCCTGGTCGCGCACGGCGAGGCGCGCGGCGGCGCCGAGGTCCGAGACCAGGCCCGCGAGGGGACCATCGCGGCGATGATCGAGCTCGCCGACGGCGACGACCCGGCGGTCGCGCAGGCGGCGGTCGACACCTTGCGCGGCGCGCGGATCCCGGAGGCGCTGGCCAGGCGGTTCGCCGCGCTCGCCAAGTCCACCAACCCCGCCGCGCAGAAGCTGGCGATGGAGCGTCTGCCGGCGGGCGGCGGGGCGTCGGCGATCAAGGCGCTGGTCGAGGCGCTCGGCGGCGACGATCCGACGGCGCGCGACGCGGCCGGCCGCGGCCTGGCCAAGGCGCCCGAGGCGGTGGTCCCGGTCACCCGCGCGCTGCTGGCCGCCGGCGACGAGCAGGTCGCCCGGCGTTACGCCGGCGTGCTGCGCTCGCACCGCGGCCACGTCCCCGCCCCGGCGATCGACGAGATCGTCGACCGCGTGCGCGACGACCTCGACCGCCACGCCCGGGGCACCGCGACGGCCGACGAGATCGTCGTCGCGCGCGTGCTCGCCGAGCTGATCGCCGACCTCGCGCCGGCCCGCCACGTCGAGCTGCTGTTCGACCGCGCCCGCCGGCTGCGCAAGGCCGGCAAGTCGGTCGAGGCGTTCGGCAGCCTCAAGCCGCTGCTCCGGTCGCGCGCCGACATCGACGGCGCGATCGACGACGAGCAGCGGTTCCTGCTCGCCGTGCTGGCGCTCGAGGCGGTCGGCGACAGCCTGATCCGCACCACGCGCACCGACGATCCGGTGTTCGAGCAGTTCGCGCGGCTCGCCGGCAAGGGCTTCCCGGTCGCCCGGCGGCTCGCCCGCGAGCGCGACGTGTCCGACGAGGCGATCTACGCGCTTGGCTTCCGGCTGCTCGAGTCCACCGCCAGCGGCCACGAGGACCTCGGCGCCGAGCTGCTCCAGGGCATCATCGACGAGCGGCCGCGCAGCAAGCTGGCCAAGGCGGCGCGCAACAAGCTCAAGCTCACCGGCCACGTCGACGAGGACTGAGGCTGGCCGCCGCACATGGCGCCGGGAGCCCGGGAGAACGCGTAGACGCGAGCTCGCCGTGGGCTGCTGCGCGGATGGGCGCGCTCGGTGAGCACGCCAGCGTTCTCCCGGCGACGAAAGATCGCGGCGACCGTGACCACCGCGGACCGGGCGACGCGGGTGAGCGATGCTCGCGGTGCTATGGTCTCGCCGGATCGATGGCGCGCTGGTTCAACACCGCTGGCCCCTGCAAGCCGGGGTACCACTACATGCTGCCGCCGGCGCGTCGGGTCCCACAGTTGCCCGGGCTCATCGACCAGATGCAATACTTCGTGCTCCATGCACCGCGGCAGACCGGCAAGACCACGATCCTGCAGGGGCTGGCCGACGAGCTGACCGCAGCGGGGCGGTACGCGGCGGTCTGGGTCTCGGCGGAGCAGACCCTGGGCGATCTCCCGCGCGACGATCAGCGCTTCGTCCTCGATCTGGGTCTCGTGCGCTGGACCGACGAGGGCGGGCTCGAGGTCGCCAACCCGATCTACCGCGAGGTGATCGTCCGCGAGCTTGCCCAGGGGCCTCGCGCCTCGCTGCCGAAGCTCCGTGCGACCTGGCTCGACCCTCAGGGTCGGCTCGATCCCGACGCGCTGTGCGACGCATTGCTCGCATTCTGGCGCCAGCATGGCGATGCCCTGCGGCGCAGCGCCCCGTATCACGAGGTGGCTGCCCAGCTCGTGCTGATGGCGTTCCTGCACCGCGTCGTCAACGGCGGCGGCTCCATCGAGCGCGAGTACGCCATCGGCCGCGGCCGCATGGATCTGTGCTTGCGGCTCGGCGACGTGACCCTGGCCATGGAGCTCAAGGTGTGGGGCAATGGCCGGCCCGATCCACGTGCCGACGGACTGCCCCAGCTCGACGGCTACCTCGATGGCCTGGGCCTCGCCACCGGGTGGCTCGTGATCTTCGACGAGCGGTCCCAGGCGGAGGCCACCGTGGTCCGGACTCGCCGCGAGCGCGTGTGCTCCCCTGCCGGCCGCGAGATCACCGTGATCCGCGCGTGACCGCGTCCGGCGTCGGTCACGGCACCAGCTTGTAACCCAGGCCGTAGACCGTGAGGATGTGGCGCGGGCTCTGGAACAAGCTCAAGCTGATCGGGCACCTCGACGAGGACTGACGATCCACGAGCGCGACGCTCGCGAGGCGACATGGCTTTTGCTACATCATCGGATGTGAGGTCGGGGACCTTCCGGGGCTTTCTGATCGCGGCCCTCGCTGGACTCAGCGCCGCGGCGGCGTGCGGGCATTCGCCCGAGGCGCGGCCCGAAACCAAGGAGGATTCCGTGCAAGCACCGTTTCGCGGCACCGTCCGTGTCGACGGAAATCCAATCCGGGGCGCCGACGTCCTCCTGCTCGACGCGGCCGGCAAGGTCGTCGCGGTGGCCCAGACGGACGAGGCCGGCGGCTACCGCCTCGCGTCGCCGGCCGGCTTCTCGCGCGGCATGCTGCTCGCGCGACTGTACCGTCCGATCGTCGGCGCGCGCGCCACGGCCGTGACGCATCCGGCGGAGACCGGATTCGACTTCGCCACCCGCGACACCGTCGCGCTCGCCGGCGACGTCGAGGCACCGGCCGGCGTGACCCTGGACTTCCTGGACGTGTCGCTCACCCCGCGCGCGCTCGACGGCGTGCCGGCCTCCGCGGCGATGGCGCTGATCGCCGTCGACACCGGGCCGGCGCTCAAGGCGAGCTACCTGACCGAGCAGATCCAGCAGCCGCGCTTCGCGTTCCGCGTCGTGCCGGGCACATGGGAGCTGCTGGTGAACCGCGTGGTGGAGGAGGCGCCGACTGTCAAGCCATCGACGCCGAACCTCACCAACGCCGAGCTCACGCTGCCCGACGGGTCCAAGCCCGCGCAAGCGTTCGGTGCCTACCGCCTCGAGGTGCGGCACGACCTGCACGTGCGGGTCCGGCTCGAGGCCATTGAGCACGATGGTCAACAGGATCTTCTTCTCCGGGGCGCAGGCGGCGGTGTCGAGCGCCGTGCTGCCCTACGCCGACGCCGCCGATCATCTCGGCGACGAGCTGCGGCTGTGCGACCTGCTGTTCGAGAAGCTCCCGGCGCGGCGCGCGCTCGCGCTCCGGCTGTCGGCGACCGCGGCGCCGAGCCCGGCCGGCGATGACGCCGCGGCGGTGCTCGCCCGGCTGACCGAGCGCGCGCTCGCGCAGGACCGGGCGATCGGCGAGCGCGTGGCGCGCAGCGTCGCCGCTGGCGTCGCCCTGCCGATCGCAGCGCTGGCCGAGCGCACCACGCTCGATGCGCTCAACCTCCAGCTCGTGCTGCTCGCGCTCGCGGTCGAGCTCGAGCCACGGCGCCTGCTGTTTGCGGTCGAGACCGGCGGCCCGGGCAGCGCCGCCGCGCCCCCGCCGTTCGTGACGCCGGCGCTCGCGTTCGAGCTGCTCGCCGGTGACGAGCCGCGCCACGTGTTCCTGCCCCGCGTGGTCGGCTCCGAGTCGGCGCTCGCCCGCCGCCTGCTGCTGCGCGCCGACGAGGGTGCGGAGCTGGTGCCACTGGCGTCCGCGCCGCTGCGCTGCAACCCGTTCGTCACCGCGTTCGTGCTCGCCCAGCCGGGCTGCGATCCGCTGCTCGGCCCGTTCATCCACCGCACATTCCCGCCGCCACCGGTCGGGATCGAGCCCGACGAGCAGGCGCTGGCCGCGGTGATCGGCCCGCCAGCCACGGGTCACTGCCTGTGGCTGCTCGGCAGCGACCGGCTCGGCGCTCGCGAGCTGATCCACCGCATCGCCGGCGCGCACGGCCTGCCGGTCGCCGAGCTGGATCTCGACGCGCTCGCCGCCGAGCGCGCGACCTCGCCCGCGCTGCGCGCCGCGCTACGGCTCGAGCAGCAGCTGACCTCGGCGCTGCTCGTGCTGCGCTGGCCGCGCAGCCTCGACGACGCGCCGTATCGCGGCCGTGCGCTGCGGTTCCTGCAGCTGCTCGGCGAGGAGGTGGCCGGGCCGATCGTGACCTGGAGCGAGGACCGCGCGCCCGACCTCGCGGCGGTGGTCGGCTCGGCGTTCGCCTACAAGCTCCAGGCGCCGAGCCCGGCGCGCCGCCGCGCGGTGTGGACCGAGGGGCTCGCCGGGATCGGCGCCGAGCTTGCCGCGTCACAGATCGAGCGGCTCGCCGGTGACTTCGCGCTCGGCCCAGGCGAGATCGCCGAACATCGTGTCGAGCGCGCAGCGGCTGTCGCCCGGCGCCGCCGACTACGACGGCCTGCGCCGCGCCTGTGTCGCCCGGCTGCAGGGCCGGCTGGGCCGGCTCGCCGATCTCGTCGTCACCCACTTCCGGTGGGACGACCTCGTGCTGCCCGACGAGGAGATCGACCGGCTGTGGGAGATCGTGATCTATCAGCAGTACCGCCAGCAGGTGTTCTCGGGCTGGAACCTGGTGTCCAAGCTGCCGTACGGCGGCGGCATCGCCGCGCTGCTCTCCGGGCCGCCGGGCACCGGCAAGACGATGGCCGCCTCGGTGATCGCCAACGCGCTCGGCCGCGAGCTCCACCGGGTCGACCTCAGCCGGGTGGTGGACAAGTACATCGGCGAGACCGAGAAGAACCTGGCCGGGGTGTTCGACGCCGCCGCGGCGGCCGGCGCGGTGCTGCTGTTCGACGAGGCCGATGCGCTGTTCGCCAAGCGCACCACGGTGAGCTCGAGCAACGACCGCTACGCCAACCTCGAGACCAACTTCCTGCTCCAGCGCATCGAGGCCCACGCCGGCATCACCCTGCTCACCACCAACAACCCGCGCTCGATCGACGAGGCGTTTGTCCGCCGCATCCAGTTCAAGGTCGAGTTCCCGTTTCCCGACGCTGCGATGCGGGCGCGGCTGTGGACCGAGTCGCTGCCCGCCGAGCTGCCGCTCGCCGCCGACGTCCGGCCCGACGCGCTGGGCGCCGAGTTCGAGTTATCGGGGGGACACATCCGCGCCGCCGTCCTGCGCGCCGCCTACCGCGCGGCCGCGCTCGGGCAGCCGGTGTCGCAGCGGCTGCTTGCCGAGGCCGCGCTGATCGAGCTCGAGGGGCTCGGCAAGCTGGTGCCGGCCCAGGGCTCCCAGCGCAAGCCGCGGTGACCGCCTCGGCCGGGGCTACGGCACCAGCTTGTAACCCAGGCCGTAGACCGTCAGGATGTGGCGCGGGCTCTTCTGATCCTCCTCGAGCTTGCGGCGCAGCTTGACGATGAAGTTGTCGACGGTCCGGCTGGTCGCGGTCTGGATGCCCCAGACCTTCTCGAGCAGCTCGTCGCGCGACACGGTCTCGTCGCGGCGCTCGCGCAGCAGCTTGAGGACCTCGAGCTCGTAGAACGTGAGCCGCTTGCTGGACCGGCCGCGGATCATCATGTGCTTGCGCGCATTGATCTGCCAGCCGCCGATCATGAACGTCTCGTCGCTGTGGGCCATCCGGGCCTGGCGGCGGAAGATCGCGTTGATCCGCGCGATCAGCTCGGCGACCGAGAACGGCTTGGTGACGTAGTCGTCGGCGCCGGCGTCCAGGCCGCGGATCTTGTCGCTCTCCTGGGCCTTGGCGGTCAGGATGATGATCGGCACGGTCTGATCGCGCTGCCGCAAGGTCTCGCACACCCGGTAGCCGTTGTCGTCGGGCAGCATCAGGTCGAGCAGCACCGCGTCGGGCCCCCAGTCCAGGGCGGCGGTCAGGCCCTCGGCGCCGGTGCCGCGGGCCTGGACCTCGAAGCCCTCGAACTCCAGCGCATCGCGCAGCCCGCGCACGATGTCGGGCTCGTCCTCGATCACCAGGATCCGCTTCTTCGAGGTGTCGTCCGCGTCGGACACTCGTACACTAGTACCAGAGATCACCAGGCGGCGCGACGCGCTGGCCCGGGGCCGGCTCCGTGCGTCAGGCGTCGATCACGGGGAGCGAGAGGTGAAACGTCGCACCTTGCCCCGGAACGCTGGTCACCGACGCATCGCCGCCGTGGGCGCGCGCGATGTGCTGGACCAGCGCCAGGCCGATCCCGGATCCCCGGATCGGCGCCAGCCGGATCGCGCGCGCGCGGTAGAACCGGTCGAAGATCCGGTCGTGCTCCTCGGGGGCGATCCCCGGACCCCAGTCGCGGACCGTGAGCTCGACGCGATCGCCGTCGCGCCGCATCGCCAGCGCGATCCGCTTGCCCGCCGCGGCGTACTTGATCGCGTTGTCGATCAGGTTGAGCACGGCGAGCGTGAACGCGTTGGCGTCGAGCTGCATCACCGGCAGGTCGGGCGCGACGTCGGCCTCGAGCGTCATGTCGGCGGCGGCGACCCGGCGGGCCGACAGCTCGATCGCGCGATCGATGACCTCGCCGAGGTCGGCCTCGGCGAACTCGTAGACGCCCATGCCGCGTTCGATCTTGGCGAAGTCGAGCACGTTGTCGATCAGCCGGCCCAGCCGCACGCTCTCGCGCCAGATGATCTCGGCGTACTCGTGGGCCTGCTCGGGGCTCTTGGTCCGGCCCTCGGCGAGCATCTCGCCGAACATCGAGATGATCGATAGCGGGGTCTTGAGCTCGTGCGACACGTTGGAGATGAACTCGCTCTTGAGCTCGTTGAGCCTGCGCTCGCGGCGGATCGTGAGGCCCAGGAAGGTCAGGCCGGCGACGATCACGGTGACCGCGACGCCGATCAGCAGCGAGTCGATCAGCTTGCGGCGGTCGAGCTCGGGCGCGGTCATGTCCTTCTGGGTCACCCGCAGCACCCAGCCGTCGACGGTCGACACGAACCGGGTCTCCTGGACCGGCTCGCCCGGGGTGTCGCCGAACGGCGCGCCGTAGCGCAGCGCGCCGGTCTCGTCGCGGACCTGGTAGAGCCGCTTGGACGACGCCGACACCGAGAAGAACTGCGGGAACACGTTGTTGACCAGGTGGATCAGGTCGTCCTCGATCACGACGTAGAACGTCTTGTCGCCCGAGACCCGCTTCATGAACGAGAACAGGTACGGCCGGCCGTCCCACGTGCCGTAGACATGGCCGCGCTTGTCGGCCGGCTGCCGGGCGAGCGGTAGCTTGGGGACGATCCGGGCGAGGAACTTGTCGCGGAACTCGATGCCCGGCTTGCCGAGCCGGGTCGACACCAGACCATCCGGGACCAGCGCGAGGTGGTCGTCGAGCACGAACACGCTGGTCGCGGCGACGCCGGTGGTCTTGACCAGCTCGCGCAGGTCGGACATCGGCTCGAGCTGGACGCCGGCGAGCAGCTTGTTGTCGCTGCTCTCGATCCGCGACTCGATGTCGAGGACCTTGTCGTCGGCAAGCTCCTGGAGCACGGCGAGCTCGCGCTCGCTGGATGACACCTCGCTGGTGTAGGAGTAGCCATAGTAGGCGAGCGCCACCGCCGCGGCCAACACCGCGAAGATCAAGGCGTTCACGAGCAGAACGCGCCGCACGTGGGGGGATCCTGCCATGTTCTGTATCAGTTGTAAGTGTGCAAGGTTGCTAGCTCACAGGATCATGTGTTAGAGGGCTAACTAATACGTCGAGCAATCCGGACTTCCGGATTTCTCGCGGTTTCAAGTACTTAGGCTAGTAGGCGGCGACACTCGTCCAAAAGAGGCATGGGATGGATTCCATCTTCGAAGAAGACGCCGATGAAGTGGGCGGAGAGATCGAGGCGTACTGCCCGTCCCCCCGCTGCAAGGCGGACACGACCCACACCATCATCAGCATGTACGAGGACGAAGTCCGCCGCGTGCAGTGCGTGGTGTGCGGCGAGGTCCACGCGTACCGCAAGCCGCGCGGGGATGGGATCGAGGAGTCTGCCGACGGCGCCGCCAAGAAGGCGTCGCAGCGGCGGATGACGTGGGACGACGCGATGGCGCGCGCGACCGACGCCGACCTCAACAACTGCCGGCCGTACTCGATCCGCGACGCCTACGAGGAAGGCGATGTCGTCCACCACCCGGTGTTCGACATCGGCTTCGTGACCGAGTTGCTTCCGGACAACAAGGTCGAGGTGATCTTCCGCGACGGTGGCTCGCGGATCCTGGTCCACAACCGCGGCGATCTGGCCGCGCGCATGCCGGACATCAGCGAGATCCCGATCCCGCGCGAGAGCAAGAAGAAGAAGCGGGCCAAGAAGCCGGAGCCCGCATCGCAGCCCGTGCCGGCTCGCACCAAGGCCGAGGTCGAGGCCGCGGTCCAGCGCGCGCGCTCTGCCGCGCAGCTGCGGATGGACGAGGCGCAGAAGACGGCGGACGAGCGGAGCAAGAAGCTCAAGGCCGAGGTCAAGAAGACGGGAGGAAAGCCGGCCAAGGCCGCGGCCCCGGCGCCGGCGAAGGACGCCAAGGAGGCAGCGGCGAGCAAGGCCCCGGCGGCGGCCGCTGCGGCGAGCAAGGCCCCGGCAGCGGCAGGCAAGGGCGCGGCGAAGGCCGCTACGGCCAAGGTCCCGGCGGCGGCGGCGAGCAAGGGCGCGGCGAAGGCCCCGGCGGCCAAGGCCCCCGCGGCGGCGGCGAAGGCTCCAGCGGCAGCGGCGAAGGCCCCCGCGGTGGCGGCGAAGGCCCCGGCCAAGGGCGCCGCGGCAGCGAAGGCCCCGGCGGCGGCCGGCAAGGGCGCGGCGAAGGCCACGGCGGCGAAGGCCCCGGCGGCGAAGGCCCCGGCAGCCAAGGCGCCCGCGGCGAAGGCCCCCGCCAAGGGTGCGGCGGCGAAGGCCCCACCCAAGGCCGCCGCGGCGGCCAAGAAGCCCGCGAAGCCTGCCCCCAAGGCCAAGCCGGCGGCCAAGGCCGCGAAGAAGCCCGCCAAGAAGAAGTAGCTGGCCGCACCGCGGACGTCGGTCGCCATGCCTACCAGCTCCAGGAGCCAGGCGCGATTCGAGATCGCGAGACGCCAACGCGAGGCCGCCGTGGGCGACCGCGAGCAGGATGGGGTCGGACGCCGCGGCCGTGATTTGGATAGGCCGGGTGTTGTCCCGCAAATACCTCGCGGGGCCCGCGCAGGACGGGTGGTGATTCGGCGGGCGCGGCTCCGACACCCATCCGCGCAGCAGCCCACGGCGAGCCGAGCGTGCGCGCGTTCTCCCGGTTCCCGGCTCCCGGCTCCCGGCGCTACGGGCCACCGCGCGGCTAGCGCTCGGGGGGCTCGGTATCCCGCCGCTGTTGGCTCTTGTACGGCAGCAGCACCGTGAACTCGGTGAACTTGTCGGGCTGCGACTCCACCGTGATCAGCCCGCCGTGGGCGTCGACCAGGCCCTTGGCGATGAACAGCCCGAGGCCCGCCGAGTCGGGCAGCGCCGAGGTGTGGTGCTTGGCGGGGTGGAGGTGGAGGAATGGATCGAAGATCCGCGCCCGGTCCTCCTCGGCGATCCCGAAGCCGTTGTCGCGCACGCGCAGCCGCGCCCAGCCGCCGTGGTAGCGCTCGCTCGGCGCCTCGTCGACGTCGATCAGGATCTCGCCCTGCTCCGGGGTGTAGCGGATCGCGTTGGTCACCAGGTTGACCGCGATCTGGTGCAGCTTGTCGCGGTCGGCGTCGATCGCCTCGACCTCGCAGATGTGGGTCGCGATGTGCAGCTCGCGGGCCTTGGCCATCGGCTCGAGCTCGGTCACGACGTCGGTGACGACCTCGCCGAGGTTGACCGGCCCGCGGCGCAGCGTCATCTTGCCCTCCTCGATCCGCGACACGTCGAGCATGTCGTCGACCAGCCGCTTGAGGCGATGCGCGTTGCGCCGCACCGAGCTCAGCGGGCGGCCGATCAGCGGCGGCAGCTCACCGAACCGCCCCTCCTGGAACAGATCGAGGTAGCCGACGATGCTGGTCAGCGGCGTGCGCAGCTCGTGCGCGGCGATCGAGATGAACTCGGCCTTGATCTTGCCCTGGCGGACCAGCTCGTTGTTCTTGGTCCGTATCTGGGCCTCGGACTCGGCGAGCGCGCGGGTCCGCTGCCGCACGATCTGGTCGAGGTTGGCGCGCAGCGCGCGGAACTCGGCGCGGGCGTCCTCGACCTCGCGCGTGCGCTCCTCCAGCACGTTGCCGAGCCGGACCGCGGCGTCGAACAGCTCGCTCTGGGCGGGCGGCGCGGTGCCGGTGCGCTCCAGCCGGGCGATCAGGACATCGATCGTCCGCCGCGCCGCGGCCAGCTCGTCCTCCAGCTCGATGATTCGTTCCGCTTCCGTCATGGGACGCGTGGTCATGATTTTGGGGCTCCGATCGCCAGACCGGTCAAGGTATGATTGACGAGCAGCATCCCGGACTGTTCACTCGGGGTATGGAAGCCGACGGCGTGGCACGCCGCGTACGCGGCTGCGAGCTCGCCCTCGGTGCCGCGCGCGGCGGCCTCGTCGTGACGCCCCGTGCTGGAGAACGCCAGGAACGCCGCGATGCTGCCGCCCAGCCGGGTCGTCGCGGTCGCGAGATCGCGCCGCGTGGCGCCGAGCAGATCGCCGGGCTGCATCACGCGCAGGACGTGGCCGGGCTCGACCGCGCAGGTCAGGACCAGGTGATCGCCCGCGACCTCGTGCAGCGATCGAACGTAGGGTACACCGTTGATGTAGCGCGCGAACGCGTGCGACGGCCGGGGCTCGTCGAGCTGGTCGCCGATGCTCGCGATCAGCTGGCGCAGACGCGGCGCCGCCGGCCGGCCGTCGAGCTGCTCGATCACGCGGCCGGACACCGCGGTGACCACGGTCCTGAGCTCGGTCGGGACCAGGTGAGCCGAGGTCACGGCGTGGAACGGCTGATCGCTCTCGAGCACGATGATCACACCGGCGTCGGTCAGGACCTCGCCGTTGACCCACACCGAGGTTGGCATCGCGGCGGGCATCGCCGGGGGCGCCGCCGAGCCCTCGCCGTGGTCGAGATCGGTCGAGGTGCAGCCGCCGACGAACCGGATCCGGGGCGCGGCGGCCGCCGAGCCGATGCAGAACGCCTCCTCGCGATCGTAGCGGCCGTCGATCATCGTGATCGCGACGTGGCGGCCCGGCTCGAGCGCATCGGCCGAGGTGCCGAGCGCGGCCGCGGCGCGGTGCACCGCGTCGTGGCTGTGGGTGAGCGCCGCACCCGACAGGTCGGTCGCGACGCCGATCCCGGCCCGGACCCAGTCGCCGTACAGGCCCAGCCCGACCACTCCCGGCCCGGACTCCAGCGGGCCCGGCCCGATCACGCCGGCCGCCGAGCAGCCGACCACCGGCACCCCCAGCTCGCGGTGGACCCCGGCGAGCCCCGCCGGATCGAGCCGGCGATCGGCGAACATGAACGCGATCCGCAGGTCCGGCCCCGCGAGCCGGTCCGCCAGCGCTCGCGCAAGCTGCCCCGGTGCGCGGCCGGCCACGAACGCCTGACGTGCGATCGGCTCCGCCACGCCACCACTATAGCGCCGAAAACTTGCCACGGCTCCGACGATGCCGCTTCGATAAGGCCATGGAGAAGACGTGCAGCTCGTGCGGCCAGGTGTTCCGGCCTGCGTTCGTATTCCAGATCGCCGTGACTGCGGATGGCGAGCCTAACCACTTTTGCTCGCTCGAGTGCAGAACAGCACGTCTCGGTGCCGAGGGTTACCGTGGCAAGCGCGCACGCCGGATCGCCATTCTCAACCAGAAGGGCGGCACGGGCAAGACCACGACGGCGGTCAACCTTGCCGCCGGCCTGGCCGAGCGTGAGAACGATTGCCTGCTGATCGACACCGACGCCCAGGGCAACGTCGGCGTGTCGCTCGGCGTCGCGGGAGAGCAGTCGCTGTACCACGTGATCGTCGACGGTGCGGATCCATGCGACGCCAGCGTGCCGGTCCGCCAGCACCTCGACGTGATCACGTCGGACTCGACGCTGGCCGCCGCCGAGATCTGGCTGGCGCGGCAACATCCAGACCAGCGCTGGAAGATCATGACCAAGCGCCTGAATCTCATGCAGGTATCACGGCGCTACGATTACGTGATCATCGATTGCGGCCCGTCGCTCAACCTGCTCAATCAGAATGCGCTGTCCTACGCCGACGAAGTGATCATTCCGGTGACATGCGACTACCTGGCGCTGGTCGGCGTGAAGCAGGTCTTGCGGACGATCAAGGACGTCGAGCGCCACCTCGGCCACGCCGTGCGGGTGTCCGCCGTGCTCCCGACGTTCTACGACGGGCGGACCCGGCTCGCGCGCGAGGTGCTGGAGACCTTGCAGGGCCACTTCAAGCACAAGTGCCTCGAGCCGATCCGCCACAACACGCGGCTCGCCGAGGCGCCAAGCCACAAGAAGACGATCTTCGAGTACGCGCCGACGTCGCACGGCGCCACCGACTACACCCGGGTCTGCGACTGGGTCCGCACCGCGACGTCGGCGGTCGAGGCGACGCTGTGCCGCGAGCCCGAGCCTGGTCCCGGCCCGAGCCCTGCGCCCCGGCCGCGGCCCGACCTCGCCAGGCCCGAGATCCTCGAGGCGCCATGAAGGACGACAAGCTGATGGCTCACGACCCGCTGAGCGACGCCGACGCGATCCTCTCCGAGGAGTATTACGGCCGGCGGGCGCGCGCCGACGCCGCGGCCCCCGACTCCGGAGCGCGCCGGCGCCCCGCGTCCGGTCAGGTCAAGCCGACCCACTACAAGGTGATCTGCATCTCGATGTACACCCGGGACATCGAGGAGCTGGAGGCCAAGGTTGCCGAGCTCAAGCGCCGCGGCTGGACCAAGGCGAGCAAGTCGCAGCTGATCCGGATCGCGCTGGCCCAGGTCGATCTCGACAAGCTGGCGACGCCGCGGCAATAAGCCGCAGCCTGGGGGCCAAACGGGGCCGAGCGTTCGGGGTGACGAGCTACAGCGCGTACGACACGCCGACCGCGAGCGTGACGTTGAAGTCCGAGCCCGAGCTCGCGCCGGTCCCGGTGTGCATGCGCATCGAGGTGGTCGGCGCGGCGCCGTCGAAGCTGATCGACGTGTAGCCGAGGTCGAGCGTGCCCTGGATGTCGATCTTCGGCTTCCAGCGGTAGTTCAGGGCGGTGCCGAGGTAGATCGCCTTGGCGCCCGGGCCGGTGCCGTCCTCGAGGTTCTTGGTCTGCGTCAGGCTGGCGCCGATCAGCAGGAGGTCGAGGCCGGCCTGGAGGCCGAGGCTGTCGGTCAGCCGCGGGATCGCCAGCCCGCCGCCGATCGTCGGGCCCTTGATGATCTGGCTGGGGATCCGCGCGGTGTTCTGGGTGAAGTCGTTGACGTTGTCGACCTGGAACGAGTCGTAGTGGTAACCGAGCCGGCCGAACGCGATCATGCCGCGCTTGTCCTCGAGGTCGTAGCCACCGAGGGCGCGCAGGTTGAAGTTGTGGAACGAGAACCCGGTGGTCTTGTTCATGCTCTGGATCCCGCCGAACAGCGTCGTGGTGTACGCGTAGCCGAACTCGCCGCCGAGCCAGTAGCGCTTCTGGTACGGGTACAGCACCTCGGCGCCGAGCGCGATCCCGATCGACGAGCTGCCGGCGCTGTAGTTGTCGGGGATCGGTGAGGTGCCGCCCGGCGTGCTGACCGACTGGTTGACCTGGGCAAGCCCGAGCCGGCCGCGCAGATCGATCATGCGGGTGTGCGAGCCGGCGGCCGGCGCGTCGATGTCGAGCTTGGAGGTCAGCACGTAGCCGGCGTCGCCCTCGTCGTTCTCGACGAACGTCCACTTGCCCTTCTCCTCGACGACGTACAGCGCGGTCTTGGGCCCCGCGGTGAACGAGGCGTCGCTGCCGGCGTTCGGCTCGTTGTAGATGTCGGTGGACTTGGCGACGTGGGCGGTCGGCCGCGTCGCCTCCTTGGCGTCGTCGCCGTCGTCCTTGCCCGACCCGGCGTCGTCGTCTCTGCGGGACTTCTTGCCCGACCCGGCGTCGTCGTCGCCGCGGGACTTCTTGCCCGACCCGGCATCGTCGTCGCCGCGCGACTTCCGGGCCGGCCTGGCATCGTCATCGTCGCCGCCGCGAGGCTTCTTGCGCGCCGGCCGGTCGCCGTCGTCGCTCCGCGCGACCTTGCCGCTCGGTTGCGGCGCATCGTCGCCGTCGCCGGTCGCGTCGGCGCCGATCCGGTCGTCCGGGCCGCTCTCGCCGCCGAACCCGCGCTTGGTGCCCCGGCCGTCGACGAACGGCCGCCGGCGCGTGTTGCGGGCGATCTCCTCGTCGTCGTTCGGCAGGTCGACCTTGCTGCGCGGGATCCAGCCGGTGCGGCCCGACACCCGGACCTTGATCCAGCGGCCGTCCTTGGCCAGGACCGTCATGGTCTGGCCCGACTTGAGCGTGAGGATCACGGGCGACTGCTCCCCCGCCCGGGTGTACAGCTTCGCAGTCTGGTTCGTCTTGACCTTCTCGGCGTCGGCCGGCCGCGACCAGGCCAGCGCTCCGAGCACCAGGACGACGAACACGGCCTTCCAGTTCATGGCTGGGGCATTCTACAAGCCCCGTGCCGAACCCTCCACGCAGAGTTTGCCGCGGGCCGGCGGCGTGTCCGCCGCGGCCGTGGCGTAATCACCCCTGATTCTGCCAGCTTGGCCAGGTGCGGCGCCAGGGCCTCGGCGGGGCCTCACGGGACCTGGGGACCCGGCCCTCAGCCCGGGCATCCGCAGCGATCCGGCAAGGGAGCCCGGGGCGATGGCCGTCGTAAAAGGGACTGCGTTAAGCTGAGGCGACCCACATCATGACGACGCTCACCAGGAACAGCTACGCGGCTGGCCACTTCGAGCTGCAGATCGACGGCCACAAGTCCACCGCCTACGTGAAGTCGGTGGAGGGCGGGTGGAGCCGCGCCAACATCGTCGATGATGCGCACGGAGCCGATCCGCAGCGGGTCAAGCAGATCTCCAACGTGGACATCGACCCGATCACCATGGAGTTCGGTCTGGCAGGTGCCAACGACATGCTGAAGTGGATCCAGGGGTCGTGGAACCGGCAGTACAGCCGGCGCAACGGCCAGATCACGCACGCCGACTTCGACCTGAAGTCGTCGTTCGAGCACGAGTTCTTCGAGGCGTTGATCACCGAGACCACGTTCCCGCCCCTCGATGGCACATCGAAGGACGGCGGCTACATCAAATGCAAGCTGCAGCCCGAGCGCGTGGTCACCAAGTCGGTTGGCACGGGCCGGCAGGTCTCCGGCGACCAGAGTCCCAAGGAGAAGATCTGGGTCCCGTCGGCGTTCCGGTTCAGTATCGACGGGGTCGACGACATGCAGTACGTGAACAAGATCGATTCGTTCACGATCACCCAGGGGATCAAGAAGTTCTATACCGGCGCGTCGCGGTTCCCGCGGGTCGAGCCGACCAACATCAAGTTCCCCAACATCTCGGGCACGATCTCGCTCAAGTACGCCGACACGCTGATCCAGTGGCACAAGGACTACATCAAGAACTCCGACGGGCCGGGCACCAAGGACCCCACGGCGCAGAAGTCCGGCGCGATCGAGTTCCTGTCGCCCGACCGCAAGAAGACGATCTTCCGGATCAACCTGTACGAGGTCGGCCTGTCGTTCGTCGGCGTCGAACCGTCGAAGGCCAACGACGACTCGATCAAGCGCCTCAAGTTCGAGCTCTACGTCCACCGGATGGACATCGACGGTTCCGGCCTCCTCGGCGTCGCCTGAGCGGCGCGCCTCAGCTCGCGGCGGCCAGCACGTCGTAGAGCACGTGGGCGTAGACCGCGTGGGCCAGCGAGCGGAACCAGAAGATCGCCCCGAACACGGCCCCGGCGACGGCGCGGAACGCGAACGCGTGGGCGGTCCACGGCTCGCCGAGCCGCCCGACGTGGTGCGCGGCCGCGAACCCCAGGCTGGACACCGCGATCGCCAGCCCGACGGCGAGCCGGCCGCCGAGCGGACTGCCGGGGCGGCGAAACACCGCGACCAGCCCGCCGATCAGCGCGAGCCGGAACACCAGCTCCTCGTGGACGCCGGCGCCGACCGCCGAGATCACCGACGGCGCGGTCAGGCCGAGGCCGAGCATGCGATCGACGACCAGCGAGACCAGCGCGCCGAGGCTGAGCGCGTAGAGCGCGGCCTCGAGCAGCACCGGGCCCGCGAGCGCGAGCCCGAGCGTGTCCCACCGCCGGGTGCACCGGATCCAGATCAGGAACCCGGCGGCGATCGCGGCGTAGAGCGCCAGGTACGCGGTGCGCGAGCCGGCAGCGGCGAGCATCGCCCGGGTCACCAGATCGGCGCCGTTGACCTGCCCGGCGAACAGCAC
Source organism: Kofleriaceae bacterium (assembly GCA_036265355.1). Classification (GTDB taxonomy): domain Bacteria; phylum Myxococcota_A; class Polyangia; order Haliangiales; family Haliangiaceae; genus JABFXX01. Next base: position 46,019 of record DATAPF010000013.1, read on the forward strand.
GCCGATCTCGTAGACCAGCACGAGCGGGAAGATCAGCACCAGGCTGGCGCCGAGGTCGCCGTGGCCGGTGACGCTGGTGGAGCGACCGGGGAAGCGGGCGGTCCGGCTCATGCGTTGCCGCGCGTCCGCGGCGCTGCGTGCTTCGCCGGCGGGAGCGGGGGACCGGCCGGCAGCCGGGACCGCCGGGTCGCTCCGGGCGTCGCCACCGGCGGCCGGACCGTGGCGGTGATCGCGCGATCGTCGCGCAGGTAGCTCGCCACCGCCTGGGCGACCGCGGCCGGGGTCACCGCGCGGATCGCGGCGTCGTAGTCGGTCCACGCCCGCCAGCCGAGCCCGTAGGCCTCGTGGTAGGCCATCGCGCTCGCGACCGCGGCGCGGCGCTGCATCGCGATCCGGTGGCTGCCGATCAGGTAGCTCTGGGCGCGCTCGACCTCGGCGGCGGTGACCCCGTCGGCGCGCAGCCGGGCGAGCTGCTCGCGCACCGCGGCGACCGCGGCGCCGAGCTTGTCGGGCGCGCACGACAGGTAGATCGCGACGAACCCGGGATCGACGCCCTCGACCGAGTGCGCCGACACCCGGTAGGCCAGCGCGCGGCGATCGCGCAGCTCGGCGAACAGCCGGCCGCTCTGGCCGCCGAGGATCGCGACCAGCACCTCGAGCGCGAAGCGATCCGCGGCGTCGACCGTGGCGCCGGGGAAGCCGATCACCAGGTGGGCCTGCGCGCGATCGAGGTAGCGGTAGACCTCTCGGTCGACTCCACGGGGGGCTCCGCCCCCCGCCCCGCCGGCGGAGCCGTCGGGGTCCCCACCCCCCGTTTCGCTTCGCTTGGCGGGCCTGTCGTCGATCCCGACGGCTGGCGCCGCGGCCGCGGGGGCGGGCGCCGAGCGCGCGGCCGGGCCGAACCGCTGCTCGGCGGCGGCGATCACCTCGTCGAGCTCGACGTCGCCGGCGATCGCCAGGGTCAGCCCGGCGATCGGGTAGCGCTCGCGATAGAACGCCGCCAGGCCGCTGCGCGACAGGGCCGCGAGCGCGTCGGCGCTGCCGAGCGGATCGCGCGCGTAGGGGTGGGCGCCGTACAGCGTCTCGCTGAACAGCCGGAACACCGCGTGGCTGGGGCTGGTGGCCTGGACCTGCTGGTCGTCGACCATCAGCCGGCGCTCGCGCGCCAGCTCGGCGCCCGGCAGCGCCGGCGCGAGGATGCAGTCGGCGAGCAGCTCGAGCCCGGCCCGCCACGACCCGGCGAGCCACTCGGCGGCGACCCCGAAGCTGTTGCGCCCGGCGACTCCGGACAGCGCGCCGCCGAGGCGATCGATCTGGTCGGCGACCGCGCCGGCGTCGCGCGCGCGGCAGCCGCGGGTCAGCAGGCGGGCGAGCAGGGCCGAGGCCCC
>DATAPF010000014.1:0-5044 GCA_036265355.1 Kofleriaceae bacterium
TCGCTCGTCTTCAGGTGGCCATCAGGGACGGCGGCGCTGCCCTTTTGCTTTCCGTCGAGACACAGGATGAGGTTGCCGCCGGTCTGCACCACGCGAATGAAGTGCCAGTCTCCCGAGCCGGGCCACGCGGTGAGCGCGTCGGCGACGTCGATCGTGTGCGTACCCGGTTCCAGCAGCAAGGGCGATTGTGCGTCGAGCATCCCGAACCGGGAGACCCCGAGGCCCAGGCCGCCGTACGACGTGTCGTCGTTGAGATCGACATCGGAGGCCAGCCAGACGTCCGTGTCATCGGGCACCACGCGCTGGCGTGCCCACAGTTGCAGTGTGAGCGCGGTGTTCTGCGCGATCGGCTGAGTGCTCTCGAAGTCGGTTCCGAGCGCAAGGTCGGCGGAGGCGCTGGTCTGCCCGAACGGATCGTCGCCCAGCGCCACCGCGATCGGATTGAACGAGGCGTCGAAATGGGTGAACGAGATGCTCTGGCACAGATCGCTCACGGTGTTGCCGGTGGCGCCGGCAAACTCCACGGCGAGCAGGCACGCCTGCGGGAACAGCATCCCGGCCGAGCTCGCGATCAGCTGGATCGCCACGTCGCCGGCGCCGTCGGCCATCGGCGCCAGCGCGACCAGGAAGCGGTCCTTGGCCAGCGCGTCGACCGTGATCGTCTGCTCGATCAGCTTGCCCGCGGTGGCGACGCCGGTGAACAGCGCATCCGGCCGGCCGTTGCGATACAGCCGGATCGTCTGATCGGCGCCGCTCGCCATGAATGCCTTCAGGCTCAGCTGGAGCACCTGCTGGGCGGGTGCGGTGAACTCGATCGCGGGATCCGCCGCGCTGGTGACGCCCGACGACGACACCAGCACCGCATCCGAGACCATCGCGCAGGCCGCCGCGCCGGAGTTCGCCGCGCAGGTCGTGATGTGGTTGGCCGGATCGGCGCCGGTCATCTTGGTGTGGCTCGTCGCCATCGCCGCCCACGTCCGGTCGCGATGGTCGTCGAGGTAGCGCCACAGGTGGTTCTTGCCGCCCGCGCTGCCGTCGAAGTCGACCGCCGCATCGGCGATGCAGGGCGCGTCGCAGGTCGCCGGCCGGTTGGTGCTGCCGGGGCCGTGGTCATCGAACAGCGACTCGCTGCACGCGGCGCAGGCCAGGACGCAGAGCCAGCCGAGTCGGATCAGAACCATAGCTCGCCTCCGAGGAACGCCGGGATCGTCCAGCCGTGCGCCTTGCCGGCGTAGGCGGCATAGCCTTCGAGCCGCATCGCGAAGCTCGGCGCCGGCTGGTAGCGCACCCCCGCGCCGAGCCCGCCAGCGAAGAAGGTCGCCATGGTCGATCCGTCCTTGAACGAGATCGGCGCGGCCACGATGGCATGGAGCGCGAGCGTCTCGCCGGCCAGCCGGATCCGGGCCGACGGGACCACCGAGTAGGCGACGAACACGACATCGGCTCCGAGCTCGAGCCGCGAGCCGATCGGCAGCGCGAGGCTGAGCGACGGCGCGCCGGTGTCGTGGGTGAGCCGCAGGTTGGTGCCGAACCCGGCGCCGATCCCGAAGTGCCGGTTGGGATGGCGCGGCGGCGCCGGCGCGGCGGTCGCCTCGACCCCCATCGCGGTCGGCGCAGCGGTCGGGCCCGGGGGCTCGCCGGGCGGCTCGCGGGCCAGCGGCGGCTGGGTGAGCACGAGCTCGACCGCGACCTCGTCGCCGGAGGCGACTCGCACGGTGCGCTCGGCGTCGGGCCGGCCGGGGGTGCGCGCGGTCAACCGGTGCTCGCCGGGCGGCAGGATCAGCGGCATCGCGGAGGTGTCGAGCGGCGCGCCGTCGAGCAGCAGCTGGGTGCCGTCGATCGCCGGCGACACTGTCACCGTGACCCGCGCGATCAGCAGCAGCGTCGCGTCGAGCTCGCTCTGCGCCGCGCTCAGCCGCGCCGCGGGCACCACGCCCTTGCCGTCGGCGAGGAACCGCCGGTAGTAGTTCACCGCCTGGGCGTAGTGCGACATCTGGCGATGGCAGCTGGCGATGTTGTAGAGCACCAGCGGGTGCGGCGCGAGCTCGTAGGCGCGCTCGAACTCGGCGAGCGCCTCGGCGTACTTGTTGTCGTTGAACAGCGCCACGCCGCGCTTGAACCGCTGGTCGGCTTCCTTCTGCTTGGGGCTCTTGTGCTTGGCCTTCGCCGACCTTGCGGGAGCGCCGTGCGCGTCGGGCGCCGCGCACAGCGCCGCGGTCGCCGTCGCGAGTCCGAGGGCGACCAGGACGATGCGGGGGTCAATTGTCATAGGGGCTCTGGCTCTCGATCTTCTCGGGGCGCTCGGTGGGTCGGTCCTTGTGCGGCTTGCCGCGGCCGGGCGCCGCCGCCTTCTTGAGCTGGACGACCAGGCGCTGGCTCTCGTCGAACGATACGGTCTCGTCGTCGGGCAGGTAGCCGGCGGCGGTGATCCGCAGGTGGTGCTGCTTGCCGTCGCGCGGGACCACGAGCTCGAGCCCGGCGACCGGTGCCTCGTCGAGCGTGATCGTCGCGCCGGCGGGCTCGATCGCCAGGCGGAGCGTGATCTTCGCCGGCGCGGCCGGCTCGTCGACGTGCTGCGCCGGCGCCGGTTCGGTGTGCGCGGGCGGCGCCGGCACGGTACCGGCGGCCGGCGTTGCAACCGGTGGCGTCGGCGGCGGAGGGGTCGGTGTCGCCGGCGGCCGGATCGCCAGCGCGCCATCGCCGTGGCCCGCGACCACGACCGCGATCCCGATCCCGACCGCTGCGATCGCGAGGGCGAGGATGAACACCCCGGTCCGCGAGCGGCGGCCCGGACTGGCTGCGACGGGCGGCATCGGGCCGGCCATGCCGCCCTGGCCGGTCGCGCCGCTCGTGCCGCGCACCGACGACGATCCGGGGCCCGTCGACTGCGGCCATGACCGCTGCGCGTTCGCCAGATCGCTCGCGCCCGGCACGGTCGGCGGCACCAGCGCGTCGGCGCGCCGCTGGGTCGAGGACCGGAACGCCAGCCCCGGCGCAGACAGCCGGCCGGTGGTGGCATCGCGGAACACCTGGCTGCAGAACGGCGTCAGCGCCGCCTCGAGCTCGTGCGCGCTCGACGGTCGATCGGCGGGAGCGAGCGCCATGGCGCGCACGATGATCTGCTCGAGTGCCTCGGGCAGGTCCCGCCGGAGCTGGCGCGGCCAGGTGTACTCGCCGGTCATCACCCGGTACATCAGCTGGTTGTAGTTGTCCGCCCGGATCGGGACGACGCCGATCAGCATCTCGTACAGCATCACGCCGAACGAGTAGAGGTCCGCCCCGATGGTGACCTCGCTGTCGCCGCGCGCCTGCTCGGGCGACATGTAGTACGGCGTGCCGAGGATGAGCCCGGTCGTGGTGAGCCGGAAGCTCGGGTCCTGGCCCTTCGCGCGCGAGATCCCGAAGTCGAGCAGCTTGACCATCTCGCCGCGGCTCTGGCGGACCAGGAACACGTTGTCGGGCTTGAGATCGCGGTGGATGATCCCGGCGTGGTGCGCGGCGGCCAGCGGCGACAGGATCGCGCAGCCGAGCTCGCAGGCGTCCTCGACCGCGAGCGGGCCGGTCGCCCTGAGCCGGCTGGCCAGCGACTCGCCCTCGAGGTACTCCATGACCAGGAACGGCTCGCCCTCGGTGCTGGTCCCCAGATCGGTCACCTGCGCGATGCCCTCATGGCCGATCTGCGAGGCGGTGATGGCCTCGCGGTGGAACCGCTCGAGCATGGGGGCGCTGTTCAGCTGTGGGTTCAGCACCTTGATCGCCACCCGTTTGCGCAGCCCGACGTGCACGCCGAGGTAGACCGCGCCCATTCCGCCGGTCGCGAGCAGGCGCTCGATGCGATACTTGTCATCGAGCATCGTGCCTTCTGACAGCTGGCGAGATCCCGAGGCGGCTTCCACTCGCGCTGAAGAATAAGCCACGAAGCGCTCGAATTCACGTGCAATAGCCGGCCCTGGATGAGCGTTGGGTAAGACCACCGCCGCTTTTGACCTCGATCCCCTGCGAGCTGGCGGCCTCACGTCTGACCGGATCGAAGCGCTTTGCGGCACCTGGCGGGTGCCAGAGCGAGCTGCGTCACGCCGCACTGTGGTGTCGGGCCCCCGCTCGGTCGAGCGGTTCGGCGGACCGACCGGCGTAAGATGCGCGCGGTGTTTGTCCGCCTCGCTGTTTCCAGGTCGGCGCTCGCTCGCCGGCTCGCTGTGTCCGTCGGGTTGGTTGCGCTCGGGTCCGGCGCCGCGTGTCAGTCGCCGCCGGCCGCGCCGGTCGCGCCGCGGGTGGCCGATCCACCAGTCCCGCCGACCACCGCCGCCGCGCCGGTGACCGCGGCGGCGCCGCCCGACGAGCCGGTCCCGCTCGGCCGGCTGCCCGCGGGGGTCCGGCCGACCCGCGAGTCGCTCGCGCTCGACATCGATCCGGCGGCCGACCGGTTCTCGGGCACCGCCGAGATCGCGCTCCACCTCGACCAGCCGCGCGCCCGGATCTGGCTGCACGGCCGCGGGCTCGCGGTGCGCTCCGCCGGGTTCGTCCTGGGGTCGGGCGCCGAGGTCGCGGCGAGCTGGGAGGAGGTCGATCCGAGCGGGGTCGTGCGAGTGACGCCGCGGGCGCCGGCCGGGCCGCTGCGGGGCGACGTGACCCTGCGGGTGGCGTTCGACGCCGCCTACGATCCGCAGCTGGTCGGCGTCTACCGCGTCCGCACCACCGCCGGGCCGGCGGTGTTCTCCAAGTTCGAGGCGATCTATGCGCGCCGCGCGTTCCCGTGCTTCGACGAGCCGGCGTTCAAGCTGCCGTACGACGTCGCGCTGACCGTGCCGGCGAGCGCCGAGGTGATCGGCAACATGCCGGTGGCCGAGACCGCGCCGGTCGCCGCAGCCGGGGCAGCCGGGGCAGCCGGCACCGCCCGCAAGCGCATCCGGTTCCAGACCACCCCGCCGCTGCCGTCGTACCTGGTCGCGTTCGCGGTCGGTCCGTTCGAGGCCCGCTACGGGGCGGTGCCGCCGAGCGAGGTCCGGCCGGCGCCGCTGCCGCTCACCGCGATCGCGATCCGCGG
>DATAPF010000015.1:0-19896 GCA_036265355.1 Kofleriaceae bacterium
CCACGCTCGCCGCGAAGTGAGCGCGGTGGCCGGTCCCAGCTGGGACCGGCCACCGCGCTCACTTCGCGGCGAGCGTGGTGTCGCCCTTGATGTCGAGGAACGGCTCGAGCTTCTTGAACGTCTTGTAGCCGAAGCCCTTGACCCGTCGCAGATCGGCGGTCCGCTTGAACCCACCGTTCTTGGTTCGCCACGCGATGATCCGCTCGGCCTTCGCCGGGCCGACCGTCGGCAGCAGCTGCAGCTGGTCCTCGTTCGCTGTGTTGAGGTTCAGCTTGCCGGTGATCTGCTTGTGGTTCGACTTCTTGGCCGGCGGCTCGTCGGGCTCATCGCCCGGCCGGGCGGCCGCCGCGGCGGGTTTGGTCGTCGCTGCGGCCGGCGGGGGCGCGGCAGCCGCCGAGCGGGTCCAGGTGCCGCCCATCGCGGCGACGAGCAGTGCAATGGCCGCGAGCGTCGCGAGCCGGTGGGGGAGCTTGGAGATCAGCTTGATCATGACACGGTCCTTTCGTCAGCAGAGGGAAGTGCGGTGGATCAGAACGGCGGCGCGTCGCCCGGCGGTGGAGTGGCCGACTCGCCGTGCGTGGCGCGGTACGCCTCGCGCCGGCGCAGGTCCTCCTCGTCGAGCTCGCGCAGTGTGAACTTGAGGTCGCGCGGCACCGCGTCGAGGTAGACGTTGATCGAGTCGTCCTTGTTGGTATGGCCCGCGCCACATCGCATCCACCAGTGGCCACCATCCCGCTTGGGAATCGCGGCCAGTACCTTGAATGTTCGTTTTTGCAACACGACAGTTCTCCTTCCGACGCCGATGCGTCGCGCCGGAAGAGAGCAATCGCGGTGCCACGGCTAACTACGCACGATCACGCGATTGCGCGTCCGGGTTTTGGCCGGATCCCGGACGATCGTCCGAGATCCGGCCAAAACCCGGACAAGAGACAAGAGAACAAGAGACAAGAGGACAAGAGACAAGAGGACAAGAGGCAAGAGGACAAGAGACAAGGGATCGGCCGGCTTGCTCGACCACCGTTTCCTCGTCCACGAAGTGGTCCGGCGGGTGGCCGCCGTGTCGCCGGTGTCGCGCGACGCCCCGCGACGCGGGGTCGCGGGGTCGGGGAAGCGCGATGTGACTCGCTGCGAGCGAGCCGCGTCGACACGCGATCTGCGGAGCGGCACAATGCCGGGATGCGTACAGCGGCCGTGCTGTTCCTGGTGTCGTGTGCGGGACCGAGCGCGATCCGGCCCGACGTGGCACGGATCGGCGACGCGACGGGCTGGACGGTCGTCCATGCCGAGTCGCGCGTGGCGGTCGAGGACGGCAAGCAGGTCGTCAAGCTCGCGCCGGTCGGTGGCAATCGCAAGGGCAGCAACGTCGGCATGGCGCTGGTCGCCGGCGTGACGTGCGCCGAGGGCGCGATCGACGTCGACCTGCGCGGCCAGGGCGAGGGCCGGGCGAGCTTCGTCGGGATCGCGTTCGGCGTCGCCGATGCGACGCGCTACGAGGCGGTGTACTTCCGGCCGTTCCGGTTCCGCTCGACGGATGCGGTCGAGCGCTCGCACGCCGTGCAGTACGTGGCGTGGCCCGAGCACACCTGGGAGGCGCTGCGCGCGCAGTCACCGGGAGTCTACGAGACGGCGATCGTGCCGGCTCCCGATCCGGCGGGCTGGTTCCACGCCCACATCGAGGTCGGTCGCGCCACGGTGAAGGTGTTCGTCGACGGTGCGGCGCAGCCGGCGCTGGTCGTCCACCGGCTGCGCACGGACCGCGGCGGGGTCGGGCTGTGGGTCGACAGCCAGGAAGGATCGTTCGCGAACCTGGAGATCCGACCGGCGGGCTGAGCCGGCGCGTCTCGACCGCCGCGGCGCGCGGTCAAGGCGGTGCGCGCAGCACGAACGAGATCTCGCCGACGCGGTAGATGTTCTTGCCGCCTTCCCTCGTGGGTGGCACCCGCCCCGACCGGAGATCGTCGAAGGCGGTGGCGAGCCAGGGCAGGATCTGGGGCGGTGCGATCGGGATGTTATGCGCGCCGAGCACCGTCGTGAGCTGTGCAGCGAGCGCGGCGAGCCGCTGGACGGACGTCGCGTATGCGTCGAGGTCGGTCTCGGGTCGAAATAGCCAGATCGGCGCGGGGTAATAGGTGTCGCCGGTGAACAGCAGACCGTGCTGGCGATCGAGCAGGCAGATCGCATCGGGCGTGTGGCCCGGCGTGGCCAGGATCTCGAGCACGCGATCGCCCAGATCCAGGCGGTCGCCGTCGTGGATCCACCGCGTGATGGTCCAGGGCCGCGTGGCGTAGGACCCGGGATCGAAGCCACTCGGCAGGTCTCCGCAGATCTCGTCGGGGCCGATCTCGTCCTGGGCGCCCGCGGTCGAGCCTTTTGCGCTCGCGCGTGTGAAGTCGGTGTCCATGCCGAGGACGTCCTTGAATTGCCAGTTGCCGCCGACATGGTCGTGGTGCGTGTGGGAATTGAGGACCACGATCGGAAGCCCGGTGAGCTCGGTGGTCAGCTTCTGGATGTCACTGATCCCCATGCCGGTGTCGAACAGCGCGGCCTGCTTCGTACCGAGGATGAGATAGGAGATCACCTCCTCGGACTGATGCGGCTCGTAGATCGCGAACACGCCGGGTGCCATCCGGTACACCTCGAACCACGGATCGCTCACGCGGACCCGCTCGAGCGGCTTGTACTCGGGGCGTGGCAGCGCGCGGCACCACGCCGGCGGTTCCGCAAGGCGGGAGCGAGCCGGGGCGGTTCCCGGGTTGGTCCTCGACACCACGATGGCCAGCGCCAGGAGGAGGCCCGGGAGCAGGACCCAGAGCACGCGTCGCAGCCGGGTCGTCATGCGTCTCCTCTATGGTGGATGAGATCCACTCTGGTTCGAGCCTCGATCCGGCGGCGAGGATAGCCTGGTGCTGGCCGCTCGGACGCGGAGCTCGCAGGCATTCTGGTCGGCTCGCGCCCTGGTTTCGGGCACGTTCAGGACCGCGATCCTGCGCTCGACGGACATGCAGTAGGGGGTTGCAACCCATAGCCTGGGATCCTCGACACCCTGGAGCGGCGGGCGCACGGGCCACACCCACACGGTCGTGGCCTCTCCGACGTGGGCAACAATGCGGGTCCCATCCGAGCTCCACGCCGCCACGACCCGTTGCGGATGACCGCTCAGGACATACGGCTCGCCGGAACCATCGGCATTCCATACGCGCGCGGTCGCATCTCGCGAGGTGGTGAGGATGCGCGCCCCATCGGGGCTGAACGACGCAGACATCAGTGCTTGCTGGTGACCGCGCAGGACCACGGGCTCGCCCGAGCCATCCGCGTTCCATATGCGGGCGGTCGCGTCCAGCGACGCGGTGACGACGCGCTCGCCGTCGGGGCTCCATCCGACCGAGACGACCGCCTGGTCGTGGGCGCGAAGCACCACCGGCGCGGCCGGACGGTCGATGCGCCACACGCGCACCACCCTGTCCAGACCCCCGGCGACGAGGCGCTTGCCGTCGGGGCTCCACGCGATCGCGAGCCCGACGAGCACCCCGGCGACCGCGTTGCGAGCGACCTGCGCCTGCCCCGGATCGTCCGCGACGGAGCGCGGTGCGTCGGGGCCGACCGCAGCCTGCGAAGCCACCGGCTCGTGGCCGCCGAGGACGACCGGCTGCCCCGAGCCATCGGCGCTCCACGCCCGCACCGTCTGATCGTCGGACGCGGTGGCAACGCGGGTGCCGTCCGGGCTGAATGCGACCTTGCGAATCGACTGCTCGTGGCCGCGGAGCACCGCCGGCCGGCCCGAGCCATCGGCGCGCCACACCCGCGCCGTCCGGTCGTCGGACCCGGTGACGATGCGCGCACCGTCGGGGCTCCATGCGACCGAGATGACCGCTCGGTCATGCCCGCGCAGGACGACCGGCGGTCCCGAGCCATCGGCGCGCCATACCCGCGCTGTGCGGTCCGCGGACCCGGTGACGATGCGCGCATCGTCGGGGCTCCACGCCACCGTGGTGACGTGATCCTCGTGACCGCGCAGGACCACGGGCTGTCCCGAGCCATCGGCGCGCCACACCCGCGCGGTCGTGTCGTTCGATGCAGTGACGATGCGCTGATCATCAGCGCTGAACGCGGCGTCCATGACTCCCGACTCGTGGCCTTCGAGCAAGATCGGCTCGCTCTGGAGATCGATGTGGAACAGGCGCGTGGTCCGGTCGAGCGATGCCGTGACGATCGAGGCGCCGTCGGGGCTCCATGCGGCCGTGTAGACCCAGTTGTCGTGGCCGCGGAGCATCAGGGGAGCTCCGCTGCCATCGGCGTTCCATACCCGCACGGTCTTGTCCTTGGACGCGGTGAGGATCCGCCTGCCATCCGGGCTGAACGCTGCACTCATGACCCAGTCGTCGTGACCGCGGAGCACGAGGCGCTGGCCGGTGCCGTCCGCGTTCCACACCCGTGCGGTCCGGTCCGCCGACCCGGTCACGATGCGCCGGCCATCGGGGCTGAACGCCGCGGTCTCCACCGCAGCTTCGTGGCCGCGCAGCACGACCGGTGGGAGCGAGCCATCGGCCTTCCACACCCGCGCGGTCAGGTCGTCGGACGCCGTGACGATGGACTGGCCATCCGGGCTGAACGCTGCAGAACGGACCTTGTCGTCATGCGCGCGCAGCACGACCGGCTCGCCGGAGCCGTCGGCCTTCCACACCCGCGCGGTCCGGTCGTCGGACGCCGTGACGATGCGCGTCCCGTCGGGGCTGAACACCGCGGTGTGGACGGCGGCCTCGTGACCGCGCAGGACGATCGGCTCGCCGGAGCCGTCGGCGTTCCACACCCGCACGGTCCGGTCTCCGGACGCGGTGACGATGCGTGTCCCGTCGGGGCTGAACGCCGCCGACCACAGCCAGGCCTGGTGACCGCGCAGCACGATCGGCTCGGCGGCAGCGTTGGCCTTCCAGACCCGCGCCGTGCCGTCATTCAACGCACAGACGATACGCTGGCCGTCGGGACTCCACGCTGCGCCGTAGACCGGCCCGCCCCAGCCGCGCACCTCGTGCACGAGCCCGCTGCGGAGTGCACGGCTCACCAGCTCGGCCCAGCCTTGCGGCACATCGGGTGGCTCGACCTCGCGGAGCAGCACGAGCATCGTCGTCGGATCTTGCTGGTCCAGCGCGCGCGCGGCCGCCAGGCGCGTCGCGTTGCGCGCTTGCCGCGCCTCGACCTGGGCCGACCGGGCCTCCTGCTCCGCCCGCATCGCCGCCCGGTCGGCGCGTGCGGCCTGCCGCTTGACGGCGATCGACAGGAGGAGCACCACGGTCGCGATCAGGCCGGCGGTGGCAAGCACGCCGGCCACGACGCGCGGCCGCCGCCGGCGGGTCCGATCGGGGAGGGCGGCGACCTCGCGCTCGCGGCCCACGTCGCGCTCCCCCGCGAACGGGCTGGCTTCCTCGCCGAGCTCGCTCGCCGTGTCGGCCCCGAGCGCCTCGAGCGCCTCGAGCGCCGCCAGGAGCTGCTCGGCCGAGCCGTGTCGCTCGTCCCTGTGCTTGCGCAAGCAGCGATCGATGATCGCGCCGAGCGCGCCGGCACCGGCTCGCCGGTCGCGAACGCCGGGCATCGGCTCGTCGGACTCCGCGAGGTCGAGCAGCTCGAACGTCTCGCACTGCGACAGCGGGTGCGCGCCGGTGACGAGCTCGTGGAGCAGGACGCCCACGGTCCACAGATCGCTGCGCGCGTCGATGGCCTCGCCGCGCAGCTGCTCCGGCGACATGTACGACGGCGTGCCGAGCAGCGCGCCCGCCTGGGTCAGCCCGGCACGGGGCCCGGGATCATGCGGTCGATCGTCCGGTCGCGCGGAGCCGTGGACCCCCGCGTGCTCGCTCGCATCGAGGCGCTTGGCGATGCCGAAATCGAGCACCACCACGCGGCCTGCGCGGGTCAGGAAGATGTTCTCCGGCTTGAGATCTCGGTGCACGATCCCGAGCGCGTGGGCGCACGCCAGCGCGCGCACCACGGGGAGCATGAGCTCGACCGCGAGGCTCGGCGACACGGGCGCGGACGCTGGGGCACGCTGGGCCATCCACTCGCGCAGCGTGCGGCCCTCCAGGTACTCGAGCACGATGTACGGATAGCCATCAATCTCATCCACCTCGTGGAGGACGACGATGTTGTCGTGCCGGCAGCGGGCCGTGGCCTGGGCCTCGATCAGAAACCGCTCGGCGCGGGGGCCCGAGTGGAACCGCAGCACCTTGATCGCCACGAGGCGGCCGAGCCGGGTGTCGCGCGCCAGGTACACGGTCCCCATCGCGCCTTCGCCGAGCATGCGTCCGAGCACGTAGTGCTTGACGGTCGAGCCGACCTGCGGGGGCCGGCTTCCGATCGGATCCAGCCGCGCCGGCGGATCGGCCGGTCGCGCCGCGACGTCCCCCGTCCGGCCCGCGGGCACCCGGCCTGGCTCGGCGGCGGCGACCGCGGGCGTGCTCGCCTCGAGGTGCCGGTCGAGAGCCTCCCCCGGCGCTTCCCGAGGGTGCCGCACTTCGTCGCTCACCGCGCGTGAGCATCTCATGATCGCGTCCTGCCTGCGTCAGCTTCGAGCGGCGGTGCGTCCATTCTGACGCAGCATCGCGCTCCCCCGATCCGTCCGTCGGGCACGGCCGGGAGCTCGCCATTGCCAAGCGGTGGATCTTCCTCGATCGCGGCCGGCGTCTCGCGCGGCCGCTCGCTTGGCACAGCCGCTGCTGAAGGGAAACCACGGCGGCGGCTCGAGACGACAACGGCCCTCGTGGGCGGCTTCCCCCGGCCGCGGAGCATCGGGGGTGCCCGCGAGGTGCCCTGTCCGGGAGGCGGTCAAACCGCACTCGAGAGTCGCCATCATCGAACAAGACTTCGAATTCGTACCGGCCGAGAGTCTCTGAACCGGCAAAGGAGATCTGAGCATGCCATTGACCAACGTGTGTGCATCCAACCAGTTCGGCATTCCGAACCAGACAGACGTGTTCTTCATCGACAACCTCGGCGCGCTGCGGGCTGCCTGGGCCACCGAGGCGTGGAACCCGCCGATCTCGATCTCGACCTCGAGCATCGCGCCGCACGGAGCTCCGGTGGCCGCGTGCCTGAAGATCGGCACTGGCAACCAGACGAATGTGTTCTTCGTGAACAACGCCGGCGCGCTCTGCGTCGCCTGGGTCAATGGCTCGGGGCCATGGCAGGGACCGAGCGCGATCACGCCGGCAGGAACTGCTCCGGTAGGGGCTTCGGTCGCCGCCTCCCAGCACTTCGGCGTGACCAGCCAGACGGATGTGTACTTCGTGAACAGCGCCGGCGCGGTCTGCGTCGTGTGGACCGACGGCAGCGGTACGTGGAACGGACCCAGCACCCTCACGGCCACCGAGTACGCCCCACCCGGGGCGCCGGTGGCGGTCTCCGACCAGTTCGGCATTGGCTACCAGACCGACGTGTTCTTCGTGAACAACGCCGGCGCGCTGTGCGTCGTATGGCTCGGGATCGACGGTGGGTGGCAGGGACCGACCCTCATCAGCGGACCAGCAACTGCCCCGCCGGGGGCCGCGGTGGCGGCCTCCAACCAGTTCGGCATTTTCAACCGGACGGACGTGTTCTTCGTGAGCAGCGCCGGTGCGGTCTCGGTCGCCTGGGTCGACGGCAGCGGTGCGTGGAACGCACCCATCGCCCTCACGTCCCCCGGATACGCCCGGCCGGGGGCCCCGGTGGCGGCGTCCAACCAGTTTGGCGTTGACGACCAGACGGACGTGTTCTTCGTGAACAACGCCGGCGCGCTGTCGGCCGTGTGGGTCAACGGCAGCGGCGGGTGGAACGGACCCAGCGCCATCACGGCCACCGGATACGCGCCGCCCGGGGCGCCGGTGGCGGCGTCCAACCAGTTCGGCATTGACAACCAGACGGACGTGTTCTTCGTGAACAACGCCGGCGCGATCTGCTTGGCCTGGATCGCCGGCAATACATGGCATGCACCGACCACCCTGTTCCAGCCGACCCTGTCCGCGTGGGCCGGGGAGTACCAGACCCAGAGCGCGACGTCCCCTGGATTCGCAGCCGGCTACTTCTCCCCGCTCGTCATCCACAGCGACGGGAGCATGGACATCGCCTCGACGCCGGTCGCGTTGACCTTCACCCAGGTTCCATCTCCGGTGGTGACGTTCGAGTCCGCGCCGATCCGGTCCACGATCGCCTCGGGGTCGATCACGCTCACGCTCACCAACGGTCTGCCCACGCTCGCCGGCACCATCACGCCCTACCCGGGCGCGGCTCCCCTCGCGATCACCGGCGCGCTTCAGACCGGGTTCCCCGCGTCCTCGCTGACCAACCTGATCGACGCCGATACCATGCTCGAAGCTGCCAGCCAGTGCTATCTGGCGGCCTCGACCGGGGGATGGATCGTCGCGGCCGGCGTCCAGCAGGCGCTCGCGGCCACCGCCCCGGTTCCTGCGCTCGCCCAGCTGTTCACGGTGGAGATCGCCGATGGGGGTGGATTCTATCTCGCCGTGTCGGGAACCCCGACGCAGTATGTATCGAGTGTGAATGACGGCCAGGGGGCCCAGCTGGTCCTCGGAACAACGCCTCAGGCATTCCACATCTTCGCTTCCACCAATGGCTACGCTGCGCTTGGCGACTCCACCGGACGCTACTGGACCCTGTCTGGCCAGAGTGTCGTGATGCAGACCCCAGCGGCGCTGGGCCCGCCGATGCTGTTCAGCATCGGCGTGGTCCCCGCGCTCGGCGCAGGAGCGCAGCAGTTCGGAGATGTTGCCGCCTACGTGACGGCCGTCACGGCCTGTGAGATGGCCGTTGCCACCCTGGTCTGGCAGGTGACCGGTGGACTGTTTCTTGCCCTCGGGCTCGGACCTTACATCGGGTCGGGCGTGGTGGCTCCGGGCATCGTGGCGTTGATCAGGTCGTCGAGTGCAGGAGACCGAGCGCTCACGGCGTTCCTGTCGGGCGTCCGGGAGAACCCTGCCGGGGTGGTTGTCTTGACCACGACATTCCTCGCTGGTCTGTACAACGCAGGACTGCTGTGGCAGCTGGTGAAGCTCACGCTCTCCGTGCTGGGCTGGCAGCTGCTGTTCCGGGTCCTGGCCAAGATCCTGGAGTTGTTCCTCTTGCCGGAGGTCGAGGCCGCGGTCCTGCTGGCGAGCTTCGTCGTCTGGAGCGCGCAGGCCGTCGTCGCAGCCACGGCGGTTGCCACCGAGTGCACGGGCTGAGCACGGCGCGCTGCGGGCGGCGCGCGGCTCAGACCCCGGGGCCGTCCGGATGCTCGACGACCGCGGCGAGCGCCGGATCGACGTCGCCCGGCACCGCCTCGAGCAGCGCGCGCACGCGCTCCAGCTCGCGCCGGAGCACGCGGTGGTGATTGCGGCTGCGGAGCAGCGACGCCTGATCCAGCAGCGCGAACCCCGCATCCAGGCCGCCGCGCCGCTCGATCGCCGCACACAGCACCAGGCCGCGGAACGCGTCGGCGAGATCGAGCGACAGCCGGACGGCCGACGCGTCCCGGTGCTCCGCCTCGTCGACGAACGCGCCGGCCGCACGCCACAGGGTCGCGACCAGCCCGAGCGCCTCGGGCCGGAGCTCGTAGCCGAGCGCGTGCTCGACATGCCGGCGCGACAGCGTCGCCGGGCTCGCGGCGTCGCCTCGATCCGCGATCATGATCGCGTAGGCGCGGCGCACGATGTTGTCGAGCTGCCGGAGATTGCCCGGCCACGGCGTGCGCAGCAGCAGCTGCATCGCCTCGTCGGTGATGCGCGGCGCGACCCCGCCGCCGGACTCCGCGTGGCGGCGCAGGAACATGTGCGCTGCCCACGCCGGCAGCTCGTCGAGCCGGTCCTCCAGCGAGGGCAACCGGACCGGGAGCACGTTGATCCGGTAATACAGATCCTCCCGGAACTGACCGGCGCGCACCGCCGCGTGGAGGCAGACGTTCGTGCTCACGATGAAGCGCACGTCGGCGCGACGCTCGCTCGCGTTGTCGCCGAGTGGCCGGTAGCGGCGCTCCTCCAGGACCTGGAGCAGACCCGCCTGGGCCTTGAGAGATAGCTTGTCGATCTCGTCGATGAACAGCGTGCCCCGCTCGGCACGCTCCAGCGCGCCGGGCGTATCCCGGACTGCCCCGGTGAACGCGCCCCGGCGCCACCCCATGAACTCCGCCATCTGGAGGTCCTCGGGCACGCTGAGCAGCCGGACGGTCTCGAACGCCTGATCCCTGCGCGGCGACTGCGCGTGGCACCAGCGAGCCAGCCGCGACTTGCCGACGCCGGTCGGTCCGCTGAGCAAGATGGTCTCGTCCTGCCGGGAGAACACCGAGAGGATTCGCATCATGTCGGTGGTCGACGCGCCGATCACGGGGGCCAGGCTGTCGCCCGGGGGATCTGGCTTCCGGGTCATGGGCAGACTGCTCAGGTAGAGCGCCGCGGCGCTCGCCATCACATCCAGCGCAGCGCGGCAGTCCTCGCGGAGGACGTCGGCTCCCGACGGGGCGCGCACGTGCGCCTCCAGCGAGATCATGCCGATGACATGGCCGTCCGGCGGGATCCGGAGCGGGACGACGTGGACGTGCGTTGCCTCGCGCTGGATCATGCGGTCGCGGGTCTCCGTGCCCGGGGAGCCGGTGCAGCGGTGGAGCTTCTCCGGCGCGCGGTCTGGCTCCGCTCGCCAGGTCCGCAGCGTGCCGGTCTTCACGTCGATCGAGACCGATGTCCGGGTTTCGGACACCCAGCGCCAGACGTTGGCGCTCGTCAGGTACCCGGTGCCATCCACGTGCTCGCCGCCCGGGTGCTCGATCCCGAACAGGCGCTGGTAGCTGTCATCCGGCCGGAGATGGACCACACCGCGCAGCAACCGACCCCGGTTCGCAAGCGGGCCCCTGGCGAGGCACTGTTCGGCGGAGGCGAGCATCGCGGCGAGCGTGGTCTGCGCTGCCGCTTCGAACGTCCGCGCCTCCAGCAGGCCGAGGATCCATGGACCGAGTGGGTCGACAGCAGCCATCGAGATGGAGAGTACGCGATGGTGCGCCACGCGCCCGCTGTTATCGGCGGTAATTGACCCGGATCGTCATTCCTCCTAGCTTCGGGGAACCGGAGAATACGAATACGATCGCGGTTCGAAGGCTATTGCGGCGGGCCGGATGGCTCGAACAGGGCGATCACCACCGAGGGCCGGTGCGGCAGGTCGGCGACGTCGGGGTCGTACCTGCGGACCAGGGTGCCGGGCTCCTGGGCGAGGATCGGGACCGGTTCGCCGCCGGCGAAGGTGAAGTGGCCCAGCGGGTCGCCGGGCGCGACCGCAGCGCCCTCGGCGACGAGCCAGGTGATGCCGCTGCAGCCGGGGTGCTCGCGGAAGAACCGGAACACCGCGCGGAGCTCGTGATTGCTGGTCAGGTACTCGACGGGACTCATGGCGTACTCCTCGCTGCCGCGACCGTGCGGTGGGCGGTGTGGACCTCGAACACGTCCTCGTGCTTGATCGGCGTGATGTAGTCGCGCTTCTCGTACTCGGCGCCCCACAGCGCCTGGCACACGCGGTACTCGCGGCGCAGGCAGGCGTCGACCGGGCGGTCCTGGTCGAGCGCGAGCAGCTCGAGGACCTTGGCGCGGATCCGATCGAGGTTGCCGGTCGCCAGGGTGTCCTGGACCGCGGTGTGGACCTCGGAGCCCGGGGCACACCCGGCGTGGTGCGGCGTGCAGTCCATGAACGCCGGCGTGCTGAACGCGCCCGCCGGCGGCGGCGCCTCGGTGGTGGGAACGCAGCGCCAGTAGCGATCGAGCGCGGCGAGCATGGTCGAGTAGTAGAGCAGCTCGACCGCGGTCGGCTGCGGCGACCGCGTGGTCTTGTAGCGGGTGAAGAAGTCCGGATCATCCGGCCGCGCGAGCCATTCGGGGTTCTCGCAGCGGATGCCGAGATCGCCGTACGCGTCGCCGGTGAAGCTCGAGGTCGGCGTGCGGGCCATGCGCACGAACTTCGCGTCTCCGTTGAAGCCGAGCTGCAGCGTCCCGAACTCGGAGTCGTAGTCGATGATCGAGCCCAGGTTCGGCTCGAGCCAGGAGTAGCCGTGCGCGCCGGCATGCGTGAAGTACTGGCCCCAGTGGGTGTGGGCGCTGATGTAGGTCGCGACTTGCCCGCCCTCGATCCACCGCGACAGCGCGGCCTGCGCCGCCGGATCGATCTTGGCGTAGGGATGATGCCCCGCGACGATCACCGCGCGGCCCTGCGAGGCGGCGTGGTCGACCCAGTCCTCGAGCAGGCGCAGCTGTGCAGGGCCGATGCCGCCGGTCTCGCCGGCGGCGAGGTGGAGATGGCGCTCCCCCGGTGCGAACACCTGCGGGGCGTGATCGTAGGTGCTGGTATCGACCAGGATCAGCGAGCCCGCCGGGTGGGACGGGTCGCGCGGCATGTCGATCTCCTGGATCAGGAACGAGGTGTAGTAGTCCTCGCCGCGGCGGAGCGACCACGCGGCGCGCAGCAGGCCGCGGCAGCCTGCGCTCGACGGGCACGACCAGCCCGGCTGCTGGAGATCCAGCGTGCCGCCGGCGTATCCGGCGAGGTGGCCGGTCAGGTAGCGCTCGATCGCCTGGACCTTGGTGATCGGCTGCGACGGGGCGCACGCGTCGTCCCACTCGTGGTGGACCTCGGAGAAGTTGCCGAAGAAGTAACCGTCGTGGTTGCCCGGGGTCCAGAACCAGGTGCTGCCGCTGTGGTCCATGATCCGCGAGAACTCGGCCCACTCGTCGGCGCACGACAGGTCCATCGCGTCGCCGAGGTGCGCCGCCATGCCGCCGTTGCTCTGCGCGGCGAGCGCGAGCAGCGAGTCGCCGAACAGGTCCTGCTGCGGCACGCGGACCGCGGCGTCGGAGAACACCGCATCGGTGAAGCCGCTGCGGAACAGGAATGCCTTGTCGCCGATATGAAACTTCTGATCGTCGCCGATCAGGGTCACCGGGCCGATCCACCGGGTCCCGAGCGGCACCATCGAGACCGGCCGGTAGTCGGGCTTGATGGTGTCATGATCGCACGCCGCGGGCGCGAGCCCGGCGATGAGGGCGGCGTACCGGGCCCACCGCGCCGGCGCTCCGGGCCAGCGTGCCTTGCGCGCATCGCCGTCCACCCCGCGCCGTCCTTGCGTCTGCATACCCACCACCGATCCTCTCGGGAATCATTCTGACCGCTCTGCGTCGTCTTGGCGACCCGGGAGACGTGTCCACGACAAAGAACTGGCTCGGAGGCAAGCCTCGCACAGACACATTGCATTTCTTGCCGCGACGCCGGCCTCGGAAATTTTCCGTCGCGCGGTTCCGTCGGGCCGATGCCGGAATCGCAGCGCGGCTCGATCGATCACGTGGCAATGACCGCATCGGTCCGTTGCCCCGGATGATTCACTCTGATCGAATCTTCATCTTGCAAATGCAAAGATCCGTGGACCCCCGGACAGGCAATCGTGGCGTCGCCGGTGGCGCGTTCCGTCCAGCGGCCTGGGCCGGCTGATCGCATGTACCTGAAAAACTCCACTGTCTCGCGGTCCGACCACCTGGTGATACCGACGAGCACATGGCCGCGAGCCCTGGCGCTACAGTGTGTTGCGACCGAAATTTCCGTTTCGGCGAACCGGCGGGCTCCGGTACCTTGAAAGCATGGCGGTGGCGGCCAGCTCGGTAGGACACGGCGCGGCGACCGACGCGACGCACACAGCGTACTACCCGGTCGACCCCCGGCCGATGGGCGCGATGCCGGCGCGGGTCGGCCGCTACGAGCTGTGCGAGGAGCTCGGCGCCGGTGCGATGGGCGTGGTGTACCGCGCCCGCGATCCCAGGCTGGATCGCGCGATCGCGATCAAGCTGGTCCGCCATGGCGGCGCCACGTCGGCGGGCAGCGTCCGCCTGCTGCGCGAGGCCCAGGCGATGGCGCGGCTCCGCCACCCCAACGTCGTCCCGATCTTCGACGTCGGGCCGGCCGGCGGTGCGGTGTTCCTGGCGATGCCGCTGCTCGAGGGCGGCACGCTGCGCTCGTGGTTGAGCGACGGCCCGCGATCGGTCGACGCGATCCTCGATCGGTTCGTCGCGGCCGGGCGCGGGCTCGCCGCCGCGCATGACGCCGGGCTGGTCCACCGCGACTTCAAGCCCGACAACGTGCTGCTCGACGCCGGTGGCGAGGTCCACGTCGGGGACTTCGGCCTCGCCCGGCTCGCCGGTGACGAGCCGGGTCCCGTCGAACCGTCGGACGAGCTCGCCGCCGACGAGCTGACCCGGACCGGCGATGTGGTCGGTACGCCGCCCTACATGGCGCCCGAGCAGCTGCGCGGCCTGCCGATCGATGGCCGCGCGGACCAGTTCAGCTTCTGCGTCGCGCTGTGGGAGGCGATCCACCGCGAGCGGCCGTTCCCCAGCCCGAAGCGCGGCGTCGAGCAGCCGCTGCTCGCGCGGCTCGCCGCGATCGCCAGCGGTCCGGTGATGCCGTCCGCGCGTGCGGGCCGCCCGGCCTGGATCGCCGAGCTGCTCGCGCGCGGGCTGGCGTCGGATCCGGATCGGCGATGGCCGAGCATGCAGGCGCTGCTCGACGCGATCGCGGCCCATCGCACCGCGCGGCGGTGGCCGCGTCGGCTCGCCGCGGGCGTGGCCGCGCTCGGCGTGGTCTCGGGGATCGCCGTGTTCGCCCGGCCGGCGCCGGCCGCGATCTCGCCCGCGCTCCCCGCGGTCCCGCTGGTCCGCGACGGCGATCTCCGGGCCGCGGCGATCTCGCCCGACGGCACCCTGCTCGCGCTGATCACCGGCGACTCGCTGGTGATCCGGGGCAGCGAGGTCGGGGCCCGGGACCGCATCGTGGTCGAGCACGGGGTCGATGCGCCGATCGCGTGGGCCCCCGACAACCGGCACCTGCTGGTCGGCACCGTGTCCGCGCTCGCGTCGGTCATCCAGACCGAGCTGGTCGATCTCGAGACCGGCGTGCAGGGCAAGCTGCCGGCGACCGGGTTCGCGGCGTTCCTGTCCGACACCGAGGTGGCCGTCGCGTCGTATCGCCAGCACACCGTCGCGATCGTCCCGCTCGACGGGCGGGCCGGCACCGGCGCGATCTGCCCGGTGCCCGGCGAGTACCGGTTCCTGCTCGACGTGGCCGGCCGCCCGGACGGAACGATGATCGTCGAGACCGAGGCGCTGGACAGCGAGCGGCACGGCCTCGTGATCCTCGGCCGCGACTGCGCGGTGCGGGGCAGGTTCGAGCAGGAGTCGATCGCCGGCTTCGCGCTGTCCGACCGCGAGACCATCGTCGCCCTGGTGCCGCACGACGACGCCGACGAGATCCTCGAGATCTCGCTGCGCGGCGAGCTGGTGTCGCGGCGCCGGGTCAGCGGCGTGCTCGGGGCGCTGCTCGGCCGCCGCCACGGCACCGACTACGTGACCACGCTCGCACCCAAGACCGAGCTGGTCCGGGTCCATGCCGGGGATGGCTCGTCGCAGCAGCTGATCTCGACCGACGGCAACGCCGTGTTTCGCCTCGCGCCGGACGGCGAGACCGTGGCGTGGGTCGAGCGCGACAGCCGCGACCGCCACCCCGGGCTGCTCTGGGTGTCGGCGCTGCCGCGGATGGCCCGGTCCCAGGTGCTGCTCCACAACGCGTGGTCGGCCGACTGGTCCCCCGACGGGCGATCGCTGGCCGCGCTGGTCGAGGACGGCGCCGGCGCGGCGAGGGGGGCGCGCGGGTCGACGACCTCGCTGGTGATCCTCGATCGCGACGGCCGCGAGCTGTCGAGGACGAGGATCGATCACGTCTACCGCGCGTCCGCGCCGGTATGGCTGGACGACCACCGGATCGCCGTCCGCACCGATCACCGCAGCACGTACCGCGAGATCGATCTCGCGACCGGCGACGAGCGCGAGCTGTTCGACCGCGACCACGGCGCGACCTGCCTGCTGGCGCGCGCGCCCGACGGCACGCTCGCGATGTGGCGCAACGGGCCCCCGGGAGCGATCGACGCCCGCACCGATCACCTGTGGCTGCAGCGGCCCGGCCGCGCCGTCGGGACGCTCCGCGTCGAGGACGCGATCCGCAACTTCCTGGCGCCGAGCTGGTCGCCGTCCGGCGAGCTGCTCGTGCGCGCGCTCGACGGCGCGGTGTCGCGGGTCGCGCTCGACACCGGCGAGCGGGTGCAGATCGCGAAGCTGCCGGCGCAGCAGCAGAGCTATCGCTACGACGACCATGTCATGCCCCTGGCCGGCGGCGACCTGCTCGCGGTCAACCACGAGCTCGGCACCAACGTGGCGATCGTCGAGCCCGGCGGCGAGCCGCAACCTTGACCGACACCGACCGCGCCACCGCCGCGCGGACCCCGCGCTCGGCTGTCGCGATATGATGCGCGGGTGATTCCCTACGCACGCGGGCTCCACGAGCTCGGAGACGACTGTTACGCGTACCTGCAACCCGACGGCAGCTGGGGCTGGAGCAACGCGGGGCTGGTGCGCGGGGCCGGCGCGTCGTTGCTGGTCGACACGCTGTTCGATCTCCGGCTGACCGCGGCGATGCTGGAGGCGATGGCGGAGGTCCGCGCCGGCGCGCCGATCACGACGCTGGTGAACACCCACGCCAACGGCGATCACTGCTATGGCAACCAGCTCGTGCGGGGCGCCGAGATCGTCGCGTCGGCGGCGACCGCCCGCGAGATGGGCGAGGTCAGCCCCGCGATGCTCGCCGGGCTCAACGCCGCGCCCGGCGAGATCGGGGAGCTGTTCCGCGGGTTCTTCGGCGCGTTCGACTTCACAGGCATCGAGGTTGCGCCGCCGACGCGCACGTTCGACGGCCGGCTCGAGCTCGACGTGGGCGGGCGGCGGGTGGCGCTGATCGAGGTCGGGCCGGCCCACACCCGGGGCGATACGCTGGTCCACGTGCCGGACGCGCGCCTCGTGTACACGGGCGACATCCTGTTCATCGGCGGGACGCCTGTGGTGTGGGCAGGGCCGCTGTCCAGCTGGATCGCCGCCTGCGACCTCATGCTGGGCATGGACGTCGAGACCGTCGTGCCGGGCCATGGCCCGGTGACGGACAAGCGGGGCGTGGCCGCGGTGCGCGAGTACCTCGCGTACATCGACCGCGAGGCCGCGGCGCGGTTCCGCGCCGGGATGTCGGCGTGGGACGCCGCGCGCGACATCGCGCTGGGCGAGTTCGCCGGCCTCGGGGAGCGCGGTCGGATCGCGGTCAACGTCGAGGCCGTGTACCGGGCGCTCGACCCGGTGCACCGCTCGCCGAGCATCGTCGAGCTGTTCCAGCGGATGGCCGCGCTGGAGCGCCCCGGCGCCTGACCGGACCCGCCGGACGCCCCGGTCACGGCAGCGCGAGGTCGAGGCGAGCGGGTCGGGCGAGGTCGACCTTGACCGGGCGATGCACGACGACCGGCGCGCCGTACACCAGCTTGCCGTTGACGGTGGTGGCGATCGGCGGCTGCCAGAACGTGACGTCGTAGGTGCCGGGCGCCAGCTCGTCGAGCCGGAACCGGCCGCGCTCGTCGGTGAGCGCGTAGTACGGTGTGCTCGCCGCGACCACCCACGCGGGAGCCAGCGAGTCGTCCTCGGCCTCGACCCGGATCACCCCCGGCGAGGCGGTGAGCACGATGCGGCCCGCGGGCTGGAGGTTGAACGGCCGGGTGCCGCCGGGCAGCGTGACGCGCAGCTTGACCTCGGTGGCGTCGCCGTGGATCGCGAGCTCGGCGGGCAGCGGGGTGAGGATCTGGAGCGCCGGGCCCAGGGCGCAGCCGCGCTTGGTGATGATGCCGCCGACGGTCGGCGGCCGGCCGATGCTGGGCAGCGTCCGCCCGATCTCGACGCGCTCGATGTAGACCAGCACGCCGGCCACGCCGCGGTTGCGCGCGACGCGGATCCCGGGGTTCTCGATCGGGCCGCACGCGGTAGTGAGCTGCGGCGGGGGTGCGCCGCGCCAGGTGACGGTGCCCTCGATCGCGCCGGTCAGCCCGGTCGTCGGGACGTAGCGCGGCGGCGCGGCGCGCGATGCGGCCCCGGTGCCCTGCGGCGCGACGACGATCGGCGTGCCGCTGTCGGCCGTCGCGCCGCCATAGGCATCGCCGCCGTAGGCATCGCCGCCGTAGGCGTCGGGCTCGACCTCGGGGGAGGTGCGCCGCGCGCGGTGCGCCGCGAACGGCGCCGCGCCGCTGCCGATCGTCAGCCGCGCCGACATCCGGGCCAGATCGCCGTAGCCGTCGTCCTTGTCCGAGCCGGCGGGGTACATCCGCGAGCGCTGTGGGGAGCCGCACGCCACCACCGCGGCGATCAGCAGGACGGCTCGCTCGCGCACCCGGAAAGCATGCCGTGCGCGGCGCGATCGTTCAATGCGCCGGGGGCGCCCCGGGGGGTGGTGCAGAACGCCCCGGCGGCGATCCGGGGGCGGCGCGGAAGTAATCATCGAGCTGCTGGGCGGTGGCCGCGAGGATCGCGCGCGCGTCGGCGATCGACATCGAGGTCGCGTACGACACGCGCGGGCCGTTGCGCGCGAATGCGAGCGCGGCGATCACGCGCGCGATCGGCCTGCCGGCCAGGAGCTCGATCGCGCGGCGAGCGATGACGCTGTGTTGGACCTGCTGGATCGACGCGACGAACTCGCCGGCGTCGGCGTCGGTCGCGAACCGCAGGTTGCCGCGCACCAGCCAGCCCTGCGGGACCAGCTCGCTCGCCAGCGAGATCCGGTCGGGCAGGGGGATCGACGACACGCCGACGCCGATCGCGTAGGCGCCGAGCTGCAGCCGCGTGCCGCCGAGCGCGGCGGTGACGACCAGGGCCGGGCCGCGCGTGTCGCCGGCCTCGCGCTCGATGCCGCGGATCCCGGCCAGCCACGGCGGCAGCGCGCCGGTGGCGACCACAGTATCGAGCTTGCCGCGCGCGGGCGCGGTGAGCCCGCCGAGGTCGCCGGGCTGGGCGAGCAGGAACCAGCCCGGGAACGGCGACAGGAACACGCGCTCGTCGCGGGCGAACCGCTTGCCGGTGCGCCGGCCGAGCAGGCCACCGCGCGCGGTCGACCACGTCACCGCCGAGCCCTGGCCGAGCGCGTCGCGCAGCGCGGGGCGCGACAGCTCGGTGCGCGCGACCAGCGTGGTGGCGGCGGCGTCGCGCGGCTGCGGCGTCGAGATCGCGAGCGTCTCCAGCTTGCCGGTGATGTC
Organism: Kofleriaceae bacterium; assembly: GCA_036265355.1. Taxonomy (GTDB): domain Bacteria; phylum Myxococcota_A; class Polyangia; order Haliangiales; family Haliangiaceae; genus JABFXX01. The sequence goes on from DATAPF010000015.1 coordinate 19,148, forward strand.
GGCGTCGTGCGCGCCGAACAGCAGCTGGTAGTCCGGCATCGGCCGGAGCAGCCGCTCGGTCTGCGCCGCCCACTCGGTGCCGCGCAGGCGATCGAACCGGATCAGCGCGGTGAAGACGTGGCCGTCCGGGAAGTACGACAATAGGTTCGCCGCGGTGCCCGCCGTGGTCGGGGCGCCGTCGACCGCGACCTCGTCGCCGACTCCCGGGACCCCGGGGGCGCCGGACCCGGCCGCGGCGAGCGCCTGGGCGAGCGCGGCGGTGTCGATCGGCGCTGCCGAGCCGGTGTTCGAGCCGGCCGCGCCCGCGGTGGCCGCCGAGCCCGCGGCGCTGCCGGCGGAACCCGCCGGCTCGCCGAGCGCGACCTCGGCGGCACCGGCGTCGGGAGCCGCGCTCCGCGCCGCGTCGTCGGTGGCGGCGACCTCGGCGCCGGCGTCGCCGCGATCCGCGGTCACCTCGGCGCCGGCGTCGCCGGGAGCGGCGTCGGCCTCGCCGGCGGCGACCGCGATCGCCTCGGGACCGCCGGCGTCGACGCCGGCATCGCCGGGCGCATCGAGTGGGGCGTCCAGCCCCGCATCGCGCGCCGCGTCCGGCCGCGCCGCGTCCGGCCGTGCGGCATCCGGCCTGGCATCGATCGCCGCGTCGACCCCGGCGTCGATCGTCGCCCCGGCCGGCTCGGCCTCGTGGGGCGTCGTGCTCGCGGGCTCGGGCTCGTCCGGGCGCGCGGCCGCGGGCGTGGGCAGGGCCGGGG
>DATAPF010000016.1:0-12047 GCA_036265355.1 Kofleriaceae bacterium
CCGAGGAATCCTCCAGGGAGACTCGGGGGCGACGTGCAAGGTCAACGGTGGGGTCGACGACTACGTTGCCGTCGACGTCAAGGGTGGAGTCAAGGTCAAGGGCGTCGACGACGGGCACACGCAGTCAAGGGCGTCGACGACGGGCACACGCGGTCACGACGGTCGCACACGCAGTCAAGGGCGTCGACGACGGGCACACGCATCGTTGTGGCGTGTGTCAGCCCATTCGACGCGATCGCGATCAGTCCGCGACTGTCCTCAGGCCGCGATCGGCAGGATGATCGTGACGGTCGTCCCGATCCCGCGCTCGCTCTCGATGCGGAACCGGCCACCGGCCGTGCCGACCAGGCGCTGGCACTGCGCCAGGCCCAGGCCGGTCCCGTCGGGACGCGTCGTGAAGAACGGCGTGCCGACCCGGCTCAGGACATCGGGCGCCATGCCGACCCCGTCGTCGCGGATCTGCAGCTCGAGCATGTCGGCGTCGGGCCGCGCCACGATCGAGACCTTGCCGTGCGGCACGCCGCGCGCGGCAACCGCCTGCGCGCCGTTGGCGACGACGTTGATCAGGACCTGGGTGAGCTCGGTCGCCGACATCCGGACCCGGGGCAGCTCGCCGGGGCCGTCGTAGCCGATCGACGCCCGGGCCGGGATCGCGAGCTCCTGGCACACCGTCATCGCGTGGCGCACGATCGGCAGCGGATCGGTCGCGGTGGTCGGGCTCCTCGGATCGCGCGGCTTGCCGAGCTCGCGCAGGCCCGAGATCAGCTCGCTGAGGTGCGTGCCGGAGGTCTTGAGATCGGTGGTGACCGGATCGAGATCGTCGACCAGCTCGACCAGCCGGGCGCGCTGCGTGGTCGGGATCGGCGCCTGGAGCAGCGCGTCGCGCAGCAGCGGCGCCGCGTTGGCGAGCTCGCGCAGGTGCTCGACGTTGACCAGCAGCGACATCAGCGGCTGCTTGAGGTCGTGGACCAGCATGCTCGCGATGCTGCCGAGCGTGGCGAGCCGCTCGGTCTCGAGCAGCCGGCGATGCAGCGCGGCGGAGTCGCGGCTGAACGTCCACGCCTCGATCGCCCAGCGCAGCACCTGGACCAGCTCGGTGCGGATCCACGGCTTGACGATGTAGCGGGCGACCAGGCCCTCGTTGATCGCGCGCAGGATCGGCTCGACGTCGGCGTACGCGGTCACCACCATCCGGATGACCTCGGGGTGGCGCTCCTTGACGATCCGGAGCAGCTCCTCGCCGCTCATCGACGGCATCCTCATGTCAGAGACCACCGCGGCGACCTCGTACTGGTCGAGAATATCGAGGGCATCCGCGGCGCTTGACGCCGTGCGTAGGTTAAACTCCGAGTTCAGGCTCTGTTCGAAGACGATGCGGTTTCCCCGTTCGTCGTCCACGTACAGGACCAGCGGGCCATTGCGATGGTTCGTCCCAGACATGGTCTTGCAGCGACTACCCCACCTGTCAGCGTAGCCGAGGCGCGGCCATCATACCCGCCGAAACCGCCGGTTCCAACGTGGAATAATTAGGAAGCTCCATTACGAAAGAGGTATGGGCTCCACGTTCGCGGATCTCCAGGACTCCGCCATGCCGGTGGACGATGTCGCGGGCCAGCGGCAGGCCGAGCCCGGTCCCGACGCCGGTCGGCTTGGTGGTGAAGAACGGCTCGAACACGCGCTCGCGCAGCTGGACCGGCACCCCGCCGCCGCTGTCAGACAGCTCGATCGAGAGCCGTCCGTCGCGGCCGCTGGTCCGGACCTGGACCCAGCCCCCGCTGCCCGCGGCGTAGATCGCATTCTCGAGCAGGTTCGTCAGCACCTGCATCACCAGCGGCGGCGCGCACTTGACCGTACCCTCGGACGCCAGGTCGAGCCGGATGTCGACGTCAGGTGCGTGGGTGAGCGACACGGTGCGCTGGATCAGCTCGCGCACCGGCACCCACCGCAGATCCAGATCGACCACTCCCTTGCGGAACCCGAGCAGCTGGCGCGACAGGAACCCGATCTGCTCGGCGCAGCTGGTCAGCACCTCGAGCAGCTGGCTGACCGCGGTCTCGGGCTTCACGATGTCGCGCGGCAAGAGGTCGGTGAGCGGACCGACCGCGTTGACGATGCCGTTGGCCGGGTTGCGCAGCTCGTGGGCGAGCCCGGCGGTCAGGATGCCCATCGCCGACAGATGCTCGGCGCGCTGCAGCCGGACCGCGAGGTCGCGCATGCGGAACTGCGACCGGATCCGGGCGCGCAGCTCCAGCGGGTCGAACGGCTTGGTCACGTAGTCGACCGCGCCGGCCTCGAGGCCGGCCATCCGGGTGCCCAGATCGAGCATGGCCGACAGCACGATGATCGGCGCCAGCTTGTCGCCGGTCAGCTCGCGGAACCGCCGCGACAGCTCGATGCCGTTGATTCCGGGCATGTCGACGTCGGTGATCAGCATCTGCGGCTGGTGCGGGGCCACCAGCTCCAGCGCGGACGCGCCGTCGTGCGCGATCACCACGGTGTACTCGTCGGCGAGCCCGCGGCCGACCACCTCGGCGAGCCGGACATCGTCCTCGGCGAGCAGGATCGTGCCCGCCGACACCCCGCTGGGCCGGAACAGCATCACCGGCTGCTCGCCGGCGGGCGGCGCCGGGGCGAGCCCGAGCCGGGCGACCGTGATCGGGCGCGGCTCGCTGTCGCGGATCACGGCCGCGGGCGGCAGCACGACGCGCAGCTCGCTGCCGCTGCCGGCCTGGCGCGGCCGCGCGCTGATCGTGCCGCCGTGGGCCTCGACCAGCTGCTTGGCGACCGACAGGCCCAGCCCGGTGCCCGACGCGCGGTGGCGGCCGGGCTCGTCGCGCTCGAACCGCCCGAACAGCCGGCTCTGCAGGTCCTCGCTCATCCCGATCCCGGTGTCGAGCACCGAGAACCGCAAGCCGTCGGGCTCGTCGGCGAGCTCGACCTCGATCGATCCGCCGCGCGGCGTGTACTTGACCGCGTTCGACACCAGGTTGGACGCGACGCGCTCGATCGCGACCGGGTCGACGCTGGCGATCAGCGACGCGATCGCCGGCCCGGTCAGGGTCAGGCCGGCGGCCTCGGCGGCGGGCTGCCAGGCCGCGACCACCGCGCCGAGCAGCGCCCCGAGATCGGTGCGCTCCGGGTTGGTGCGCAGCTTGTCCTCCTGGCCGGCCGCGAGCAGCAGCAGCTCGTCGACCAGTCGCACCAGCTTGTGCGCCCCGTCGGTCACCGCCCCGAGGTTCTTGCGGGCGCGGTCGTCGAGCACGTGGCCGGCGCGGCGCTCGATGTCGGCGGCGGCGAGCAGGATCAGCGACAGCGGCGTGCGGATCTCGTGGGTGACGTTGCCGAAGAACCGCTGGCGCGCGCCCTGGGCCTCGCGCAGCTCGACCACGGTGCCGGCGAGCTGATCGCGGGCCTGGCGCAGCTCGCCGGTGCGCTGGTCGACCAAACGTTCGAGGTTGGACCGGTAGTCGGCGAGCGCCTGGTAGCTCAGCGCGTTCTGCAGCGCCATCGCCAGGGTCGGCGCGATGAACGCGAGCAGGTCCTCGCGCTCGGCGCGGTTGGCCCCGGTCCGCGGCGCGACCTCGAGCTCGCCGATCCGCTGGCCCTGGACCTCGAGCGCGCGGGTCAACGGCGGCTCGTGATCGCCGTCGCCGCCGAACCGCACCGTGCGCGCGGCGGCCACCGCCTCGGGATCGGTCGGGTGCAACCGGAGCTCGGCCCACGCGAACCCGGCCTGCTCGACCAGCGCCCGGGCGACCGTGTCGAGCGTGCGCGCCAGGTCGAGGTCGCGCTGGACCAGGTCGTTGACCGTGTGCGCGGTGCGCAGCTGGGTCGCCTGGCGGTCGAGCTGCGCCTTGGCGTCCTCGATCTCGTGGTAGCGCTCGGTCAGCGTCTCGTGGGCGTCGCGCAGCTCGCGGGCCGCTGCGCGGACGGTGAACGGCCAGGTCAGCGTGCGCAGGATCCGGCTGACCAGCCGCGTCCGCTGGCGGATCGTGATGTGGTAGCGGCCGCCGTGCGGGATGCGCTCGAGCTCGACGTGGGACGCCGGGTAGCCGAGCAGGCGCGGCATCTCCACGAAGTTGCCCTTCGAGACCAGGAAGAACGGCCAGCACACCTCGAACTCGTCGGGCAGGATCAGCTCGACCTCGCACTCGGTGTCGGAGATCTCGCGGTGGGTCGGCACCACGCAGGTGAACATCTGGTTGCCGGCGCCGGTCCGTGGCTTGTTGATGAAGCGGTAGAACCCCATCGGGGTCAGCAGCGCCCGCCCGATCACGAACGCGAACCGCAGCGCCGGCGACCGGAAGTACGACCGGCCGACCTCGACGAACTCGTCCTCGGTGAAGTGCGCCTGCAGCCGGCCGAGGATCGCGCACAGGTCGGCCCAGTCGATCCGCTCGTTGCGCTTGCGCAGCCGGGCGAGCGACACCCCGGTGCCCTCGACCATCCGGTCGAGCGCGATGCCCTTGGCGATCAGCGGGCGAAAGAAGATGTGGAACACCCTGCTGGCGACTTCCCTCATGCCACCGCAGCTCCCCAGCGCACCGCGATCGCGCTGTAGGTCGAGCCCACGCCGCCGCCGTGCAGGACCACGAGGTCGCCCGCCGCGACGAGGCCGCGGCGCTGCGCGAGCTCCAGCACGAGCGGGATGCTGGCGCCGAACAGGTAGCCGGTGGTCGCGAAGCTGTCGACCGCGCGGGCGTTGACCAGCCCGCACGCCGCCTGGGTCACCGTGCGCAGCCACGGCGTGCCCTGGTGGACCGCGAACAACCCGACGTCCGCGGCGGCCTGGCCCGCGGCGGCGAGCGCCGTGCCGACCACCTCGGCGGCGCGGTCGGCGGTCTCGAGGAAGATCTGGCGCATGGCGCCTGGATCACTGGAGTGCAGCACGATTCGCCCGTCATCGTACCACCGCCGGCCCGGCACACCGGCGATCAGCGCGCGCGGGTGCGAGCCGTCGGTCCGGTGCACGGTGGCGAGCAGCCCGCCGTCCGGCACGGCGCCGATCACCACCGAGGACGCGCCATCGCCGAACAGCGGCGCCATCGGGCTGTCGGGATCGAGCAGCCGCGACCCGGCGGCGGACTGCACGACCAGCGCGTGGCGTGCCCGGCCGGCGGCGATCATCTGCTCGGCGAGGGTGAGCTGCATCAGGAACGAGTTGCCCGACGCCTCGGCCTGCATCGTGAAGCAGGTCGGCGCGAGGCCGAGCCGGTGGTGCAGCACGCACGCGGTGTTGCTCAGCAGGTACTCGGGCACCGCGGTGTGGGTGAGCAGCACGTCGATCTGGCGGCGGTCGAAGCCGGTGACCGGCCCGGCGGTCGCCTCGGCGTGGGCGATCGCGCGCTCCGCGGCCTGCACCTCCATGTCGACCGATGTCATGTCGGCCGGCATCACGCGGCGCTCGATGACCCCCTGGAACGGATCGACCGCCTGCCGGGCCATCTCGGCGAGCACGTGGGTCATCGCCGGGGTCAGCGCGCCGGCCGGCGGTGGGGGCGGCGCCGCGCGCAGCGCCATCCAGCGCTCGACCGTCGCGCTCGGCCACCAGTCGTTGCGCCGGATCTCCGGAGGTAGATACGTCGCGGCGGCGAGCAGGCCGATCCGGGGCGCGCTCACTTGACCTGGACGGTCTTGCCGGGGCCGCCGGGGCCGCCGGGGGCCATCGCGCTGACCCGGTCGCGCCGGGGCAGGATGATGTCCGGATCGATGCGGACATCGACGACGACCGGGCCGGGCGTCGAGCACAGCAGGTCGCGCGCGGCGAGCAGCTGACCCGGGCGCTCGACCCGCAGCACGGTCGCGCCCAGGCCCTGGGCGACGGTGCACACGTCCATCGGCGTCGTCGGGTACGCCGGGCTGCGGCCGTAGACCTTCTGGTGGCCGTTCTCGACCATGCCGAGCCGCTCGTCGTTGAACACGAACACCCGGATCGGCAGGTGCTCGGCGACCGCGGTCGCGACCTCGAACGCGTTCATCGCGAAGCAGCCATCGCCGCAGATCGCGGCGACGGTGCGGCTGGGGAACGCCAGCTGCGCGCCGATCGCCGCGCCGATCGACTGACCCATCGAGCCCAGCCCGGTCATCGCGACGAACGCGTCGGGCAGGTTGATCTCCAGGTAGTGCGCGGAGAACAGGAAGTGCTCGCCCGAATCGATCGAGAAGATCGTGTCGCGCGGCAGGATGTCCTGGATCTCGGCGATCGCGTCCTGCGGCGCGATCCGGTCGAACCGCCGCGACGAGGGCAGCACGTGGCGCTCGACCCCGCCGGCCAGGGCGCGCAGCGCCGTCGGGCGCTGGGCCTGCGCCAGCCGGTCGGCGAGCGCGGCGAGGAACTCGTCGGCCGATGCGACGATCGCGTGGGTCGGCGCGTAGCTCCGGCCGATCTGCTTGGCGTCGATGTCGACGTGGATCAGCGCGCGCGGCGCCTGCAGATGGGGCGAGAACCCGTCGGTCGACATGTCGCCCAGGCTGGTGCCGAGCGCGACCACGACGTCGACCCCGTTCTCGAGGTAGCGCAGGGCCGAGCGGTGGCCGCCGAGCCCGAGCACCCCGAGCGCCAGCGGATGGACCTCGGGGAACGTGCCCTTGCCCTTGGGCGTGGTCGCCACCGGGCAGGCCAGCTGCTCGGCGACCGCGACCAGGCGCGCCGGTGCGCTGCCGCCCCGCGCGCCATGGCCCGCCAGGATCAGGGGGCGCTGGGCGTCGCGCAGCAGCGTCGCGACGTCATCGACCAGCTCCGGCGCGAGCACGTGCTCGACCGTCACGGTGCCGCCGGCGCGCGGCCGGGACACCTGACCCAGCGTCACATCCATCGGCAAGGTCAGCAGGGCCGGACCGCGCCGGCCGGACTGCGTGGTCGCGATCGCGCGGCGCAGCAGGTGGGGCAGCGCGCTCGGCCGCGGGACCTCGGCGGCCAGCTTCGAGATGTAGCGGGCCATCTCGACGATCTGCAGGCCGTGCGCCGAGCCGTCCTGGAGCACGCCCTTGCCGTGCGCCGGCCGGGGGACCTCCCCGACCAGCAGCAGCACCGGCAGGCCGTCGCACCAGGCGGTGGCCAGGCCAGTCAGCGCGTTGAGCACCCCGGGGCCCGAGGTCACCGCGACCACGGCCAACCTGCCGGTCGCACGCGCATACCCGGCGGCGGCGAACATCGCCCCGCTCTCGTGACGCGTGGTGACGACCCGCAGCCGGCTGTCGAGCAGGGCGTCGTGCACCGGCGAGATCGCCCCGCCCGGCAGGCCGAACACGATCTCGACTCCCGTCTCGGCGAGCATCTCGACCACGAGGTTCGCCCCGCGGATCGTCAGGGCCGGCTCGGGCTCTCCGGCCGTGCTGCGCACGGTCTGCGCCGCCGCCGAGCCGACCAGCTCGACCAGGTCGACCGGCTTGGCCATCACGCGCCGTGCGCCGGCGTGACGCGCCGCGCGCTCCAGCTCGGGCGTCATCATGGCGCTCGCCAGGACGATGTGGATGTCGCGGGTTTCGGGGTTCGCCTTGATCCGCCGGCAGGCCTCGATGCCGTCGAGCCCGGGCATGAGAATGTCCATGATCACCAGATCGGGCTTGAGCGCCCCGACCGCGATCATCGCGTCGATCGCATTGTCCGCGACCGTGAGATCGACCTCGTGCTGGTCGCGCAGGATCCGCTCGATCGCGCGCAGCTGCATGCGATCGTCGTCGACGACGAGCACCCGCAACGGACGTATGCCGGCGGCGCTTCGCGGCCCTGTCGACGGTGCAAGGGACACTATCGGCTTATACCGCCGATTGCCCCCCACGGAACCAACCAAATCTCGGGTGCGCCTATCTACCGCCGTTACGTACAACGACCTCGCGCACCGCGGCGCGAAGCAGGTCCAGATTGCAGGGCTTCTCGAACCAGCGATTCGAGATTCCATCGAGGAATCGCTGTGAGCTCTCCGAGAACGCGCCCCCGGTGAGGAAGATCATGCAATCCGCCTGGTCAGGGGCGCTCTGGCGCAACTCAGTGTACAGCTCGGCGCCCGTGACTTCGGGCATCAGGAGATCGCACAAGATCGCGTCGAACCGTTCACCCCCCCGTAACCGGCCGAGCGCCTCGCTTCCCCGGTTGACCACGGTGACGTCGTGCTCGTTCGAGAACAGCCGACGGAGCGACCCGGAGAACACGACCTCGTCGTCGACGATCAGCAGCCGGCCGCGCCGGGTGGCCGGGGCCTCGGCGCCCGTCCCGCGGGCGCCCAGCGCAGCGGCGCCCGTCGCTCCCGGCCCCGCGGATGGAGCCGTGGGCTCACCTGCCTCGTCATCGGGGCCGCCCGACAGCCGGGGCGGCGGAACGACACGGAGAGCGAGGTTGCCACGCACACGGCCAGCACTGGTCACAATGTCAAGGAGGGTGATTCAATGGCTGTCCGGATGCAAGGGAACGTGTCCGACCATTCAGCCGATGGCAACCTCGACCAGGACGGGAGCCAGGACGCGCTGGGCATCGCGCGGGTCGAGCTCGACCAGGAAGCCGCGCGCGCCGCCGTTGATGTAGATCCGCGGCAGGTCGAGGATCGTCGACTGCATGTAGATCGGCATTGCGCGCCGCAAGCCGAACGGTGAGGTACCCCCCACCTGATATCCCGAATGACGGTCGGCGACCTCCGGGGCGCAGGGCGCCACGCTCTTGGCCCCGATCGCCCGCGCGAGCTGCTTCACCGAGACTTCACGGTCGCCGTGCATGAGGATGCACAAGGGATCGCCACCCTCGGTCTCGAAGATCAACGTCTTGACAACACTGTGCTCCGGAACCCCGAGCGCCTGGCTCGACGCCTGGGTCCCCCCGCGCGGCTCGTACGGGTAGAGGTGCGGGACGAAGCCGACCCCCGCGGCGCGCAGCACCCGGATCGCCATCGTGACCGGCTGCTTGGGCACGCGGGATGATGGGCTAGACTGCCGGCGCCATGCAAGCGCACGACCTGTCCGAGCACGTCCACCACGAGGACGAGCACGCGCACAACCGGGTCGGCGAGCGCCGCACGCAGTGGGTCATCGCGATCACGGCCGTGACGATGGTCGGCGAGCTCGTCGTCGGCGGGTGGACCGGCTCGGTCGCGCTCCAGGCCGACGGCTGGCACATGGGCAGCCACGTCCTCGCGCTCGGTCTGACGCTGGCCGCGTACTGGTATGCGCGGACACGTGCGGGGCGCGACACGTTCAGCTTCGGCACCGGCAAGGTCTATGCGCTCGCCGGCTACACCAGCGGCGTGCTGCTCGTGCTGGTCGCGGCGTGGATGGCCTACGAGGGTGCCCACAACCTGATCACCCACCCAGCGGTCGACTACCGCGACTCGCTGCCGGTCGCCGCGGTGGGGTTCGTGGTCAACCTCGTGTCGACCGCGCTGCTCAGCCGCGGCCATCACTATGGCCATGATCACGCCGGGCACTCGCACGCCGGGCACTCGCACGCCGGGCATTCGCACGCCGGGCACGGCCATGGTCACGGCGTTCACGGCGGTCGGACCGCTGCGCGCCCCGCGCCCCAGCCCGGGACGCTCGACTTCAACCTGCGCGCCGCCTACATCCACATCTTCGCCGACGCGATGACCTCGCTGCTGGCGGTCGCCGCCCTGGCGCTCGGCTGGTCGCTGGACCTGTGGTACCTCGACCCGATGATGGGCCTGGTCGGCGGCGGCGTGATCGTGTGGTGGGCGGTCAGCCTGTGCCGCCAGGCTGCGCGCCAGCTGCTCGACGTCGTGTCGTCGCCGCACCACGAGCAGATCGTGCGCGAGCGGCTCGAGGCGATCGACGACGTCCGGGTCGCCGACCTCCACGTCTGGGAGCTCGGTCCGGGCCGGCGCAGCTGCATCGTCTCGGTGGTCACCGCGCAGCCGCGCGAGGTGTCGGACTACCGCGACGCGGTGCTGTCGGCGCTCGAGATCTCCCACCTCACGATCGAGATCCACCGCTGCGGCCTCGCGCACGCCGCGCCGCGGCACGCCGCCGACCCGGCCCACCGCGATCACTGAGCGCGCCGCCTACTCGTCGCTGGGCCGCGACGAGTTGCGCTTGCGGCGCGGCTTGTTGCTCGCGGTCGCCACCGCCGCGGTGTTGACCGTCGGCGCGCCGACCATCAGGTGGCCGGCGTCGTTGTCGAGGTCCTCGCCGCGGATGTTGTTCTTGCCCTGCGCCGCGACGGTGTGGGCGGTGCGGCCGACCTCGGCGAGCAGCTCGCGCACGTTGCCCGGCCACGGCCGGAGCAGGCAGGCCTCGACCAGCGTCGAGTGGATCTGCAGCCCGGGCTCGGCGCCGCGCACGGCGTCGTGGACCAGGAGCGCCATCTCGTCGGGCCGATCGCGCAGCGGCGGCACCGCGGCGGTCCGGGTCGACAGCGCGGCGGCGAGCTCGGCCGGCAGCCCGAGGTGGTCGAGCTGGGTGACCGCGGTGGTGACGAACCGGAGCTCGGGGCGCCCGATCAGCCGGCCCAGCGTCGCGACGTCCTGGGCGGCGAGCTTGCCGATCTGCTCGAGGATCAGCGTCCCGGTCGCCGCGCCGACCACGCGCTCGAGCGGGACCGCCTGGATCAGCGGGTTGAACACCGCGTCGTGGCGGTTGCGCGCCCGCGCATACTCGCGCGCCATCCGGCCCTTGCCGGTGCCCGGCTCGCCGAGGATCACCAGGTTGTCGCCGGCGAGCGCGGCGCGCTCGGCCGCGCGCCACAGCAGCGCGGTGCTCGGCCCGACGACCGCGTCGTGCACGCGGGCGATCGATGCGCCCTCGAACCGCCCGATGTCGTCGAGCAACACCGACACCGTACGCCCGGTGCGTACGACCGACGGCGCGGTCACCGTGACCTCGCGGTCGACCAGGGGGTTGCCGCCGGTGTACGTCCCGTTCCGGCTGCCCAGATCGGTGACCACGAACCGCCGGTCGCGCCACGTCACCCGGGCGTGCTGGCGGCTGATCCGGTCATCCGCGGTGCTGGTGAGCAGCTCGCGGCCGAGCACCAGCCCGCCGGGCGGGATCGGGAACGCCTGGATGGTCGGCGCCGCCCCGCTCCAGATCACCACCGCGCCGGGAACCGGGGTGGCGGCGGACTGCCCATCGACCATCGGGCCAGTATACCCTCAATGCAACCCGCCACCGGAACCCTCATCGAGCCCCCCACCGTCACGTTCGACGCCGGCCAGACCGTGATCGACCTGGACCTGGCGTTCCTCGCCCGCCGGCTCGCCGAGCGCGGCGTCGCCGTCGAGATCCCGGCGCTCGCCGCCGCTGCGCCTGCCGCCTGGCGGCACTACGACGCGCGGGTCGATCCGGCTGGAGGTCACCCCTGGCACCAGCTGATGACCGCGCTGCTCACCGGCGCCGGGGTCGCCGCCGACCGGATCGGTCCGCTCGTCGACTGGCTGTGGGACGAGCAGCCGCGGGCCAACCTGTGGCGCGCGCAGATCCCGGGCATGGTCGCGCTGGCCCGCGAGCTGACCGGGCGCGGTGTGCGCGTCGCGATCCTGTCCAACTCGGAGGGCCGGCTCGCCGAACTGCTCGCCGAGATCGGCATCGCCGACGCGTTCGCCGCGATCATCGACTCCGGCCGGGTCGGCATCGAGAAGCCCGACCGCCGGATCTTCGACCACGCGCTCGCCGTGCTCGGCGCGACCCGGCCCGGCATCCATGTCGGCGACTCGTGGCCGGCCGACATCGCCGGCGCGCTCGGCGCGGGCTGGCGCGCGATCTGGTTCGGGTGGCGCGCCACGCCGGTCGACGACCCGCGGGTCGCGGTCGCGCATGACGCCGCCGAGGTCCGCGCCGTGCTCGACCGCTGGCTCGCGTAGTGCGCAGCGTCGGGAGACCGCGCCGCTCTGCGCTCGGGCAGGGCGCCGGGAGAACGCTCACACGCGAGACTCGCCGTGGGCTGCTGCGCGGATGGGCGTCGGAGCCGCGCCCGCCGAATCACCACCGGCGCCCGCGCGGACCGCGTTAGGTATGTGCGGGACACCGCCGGCGAATCCAGATCACGGGCGCGGCGTCCGACCCCATCCTGCTCGCGGTCGCCCACGGCGAGCTCGCGTTGGCGTCCC
>DATAPF010000017.1:0-3895 GCA_036265355.1 Kofleriaceae bacterium
ACAGGTCGCGGCCGACCCGGAGGTCGACGGTGGGGCCGAGGTCGGCGTCGGATGACGCCTTGGACAGGAACTTCACGGCGCCGAGGCCGCCCTCGGCGAACCAGCCGACCGAGGACGGGCGGGCGGCGGCAGGGCTGGACCACGCGCCGGTCCAGCCGGCGATCACGAGCAGGGTGACAGCGAGCCGCGCGACGCGACGCGTCCTCGTTCGATCGACAGCGAGCCTGCGCATGGGCATCAGCGAGCTCGATGGTAGACCGCCGCCGGGCCGAGCTGGCGCTGCCGGGCCGAAATCACGGCGCGGGGGCAGGGCCGACCACGGGGGCGTAGGGCATCGGGGCGAACATCTGCAGCTCGGCGGGCTTCGCCGATAGCAGCATGTCGTCAAGGATGCCGCGCAGATCGCGGACCCGGACGTTGAAGTCGAGCGTCATGTGGTGATCCGGCTTGAACACCAGGTCGATCCGGACCATCTCGGCGAATGCTTCGCGCGGCACCGGCGGGCCCATCGGCGACTGGGTGATCTCGCCGGCGGCGTTGAGCACGGGCGCGGTCATCGGCTGGAACGACTCCGCGTTCTTGCTGACCGTGAGCACCGCGCGGAACGGGTTGACGTTGCCGCGCGTGACCTGGTCGAGATCGATCGAGGCCTCGCGCAGCTCGTCCTCGGTGAACAGGCCCGACACGCTGCCCCCGGCGGGGACGTCGATCGGGATGTCGCCGGCCAGGCCGGGGGTCTTGGGCGGATCCTCGGCGTCGGGCGGGGCGAGGTTGATCATCGACGGGTCGTAGACGAAGAACTCGCTGGCGCCGTTGAGCTCGATCAGGGCCTGGCCGGGCTTGGTGTCGAGGTTCTTGATCGTCCACTCGACGTCGAGCTCGAGGTCGCCGACCTTGACGTAGGGCACCTGGATCGGCGCGAGCTTGGCGGCCAGCGCGTCGCGCGTCTTCTTGTCGGCCGCGGTCTCGGTCTTGATCGGCAGCTGGAGCGACGCCTTGGCCTGGGTCAGCCCCATGCCCATCGGATCGGCCATGCCGGCCTCCATGGTCATCGGGGCCTGGATGTACAGCGGGTCGTTGGCGTTGCACGCGACAAGCCCGACGAGCAGAGACGACAGCGCGATCGGACGCATGACCTAGCCTCCTTGCGTGAACACGAACGGGTAGTTGACATTGGCGACGCCGCCCTTGGCCGGGAACTTGAGGCGGTTGACGTTGGACTTCACGCACTGCTCGACCGCGTCGTTGTGCAGCGTGGTGCCGCTCGCCGTCGAGGTGTTGCCGGCCTGGACCGTGCCGTCGGCGCCGATCTTGAAGTGGATCTGCAGCTTGCCGCCGATCCCGGGGCTGTGGTTGAGCTCCTTCTGGTAGCAGGCGCGGAAGATGCCGGCGCGCGCCTTGACCACGCGATCGATCTCCTCGGCGGTCAGTCCGCCGAAGTCGCCGCTCGGCTCGGCGAACGAGACCTGGACCGGCCTGGGGCCGGTGCCGCAGCCGGCACCCTTGCAGGTGCCGCCCGGACGGTTGGTGCCGGTGTCGATCTTGCCCGGGCCGGTGACGAAGTCGCCCTCGACGTTGCCGCCGCCGCCCGAGCCGCGGCCCTTGCTGCCGGTGCGCGTGCCGGTGCCCTCGCCGGGGCCGACGCCGGTGCCAACGCCCGGACCGAAGCCGAGCGAGCCGCGGGTCAGTGTGTCGCCCTTGATGCCGGTGAACTTGGACAGGCTGGTCGCCAGGTTGCGATCGATGATGTTGTCGAGGACCTTCTTGTTCTTGTCCTCGAAGAACTGGACCTTGGGGGGCTCGGGCGGGACGTCCTTGGCGTTGGGATCGCGGGCGCGCTCCTTCTCGCCCTTGCCGCCCGCCTTGCCCTCGGCGCCCTTGGTCGCGGTCTTCTTCGGCGGCTCCTTGGTCGCCGCGGCGGGTGCCTCCTGCTGCTGCGCGCCGACCGACGGGGGCGGCTTGACCTCGGGCGGCTCTTCCTTGTCGAGCCGGGTCACGAGGTAGTTGCCGGTCAGCGAGCGCGGGCCGGGCCACACGAACGGGTTGTCGCCCTCGTACAGCTGGTAGGTCATGAACAGCAGCGCGGCGTGCAGCACGACCGAGAACGCCAGCGAGGCCTGCGACTCACCGTCCTGGCGGATCAGGCTCCAGCCGATGCCGCCGCCGATCATGGCGAGCGCCGCGATCCCGGCGCCGCGGAACGCCGCGTCGCCGATCTCGATGCCCTTCCAGTACCACAGCAGGGTCAGCGCGGCGCTCGAGATCAGGTAGCCGATGCCGCCGGCGATCAGCACCGGCCGGGTGAAGAACTGCGGCGGATCGTCGACCTGGACGAACTGGAAGAACAGCTTGTAGTCACCCGACTCGTCGAGATCGATCACGCCCCAGTCGCGGCCGCCGATCGGGGTGGCGCAGAACCCGCCGGCGCTGTCGCGCAGGACCAGGTCGGCGACGTCCTGCTTGCGGCCGTCGATGCAGATCGTGCCGCGCATGCGCTCGCCGAGCGTGAGCAGGTAGCCGCGCTTGCCCGGCCGGACGATCGCGAACCTCGACGGCAGGCCGATCTCGGGGACGACGAACGTGGCCCGGCCGGTCGGGCCGATCGTGATCGGCCGCGGCTTGTCGACGACGAGGTCCTCCATCACCTCGTCTCGCCAGATCAGCGAGGCCCGCAGGCCGGTCCTCACAACGCTTCTTCCTCCAACGAGCGCACCATGTGCGGGATGAACGATCGCTTCTCCAGGCTGGCGCGCTCGAGCTCCTCGTTGGCGCGCTCCAGGAAGTAGAGCAGCTGCGGCGTGCGCAGCTGGCCATTGAGCTGGAGGTTGTTGAAGTCGAAGGTCTTCTCCTTGGGCTTCTTGTCACTCGCCCCGGCCGTCCCGGCCGCGGGCTTGTCGCCGCCGGTCCGGGACGCGTCGGCCTTCGCGGCCTTGCCCTTGGGCTGGGCCGCTGCGGGTAGCGAAACTGCACACATCAGCGCCAGGATCGCGGTCGCAAGCCCCCTGCCGGGGGCGGCAAGCCTCAGACTCATTTACCGAGCTCCTTTCGTTTTTCTTCTGCTGCCTGGCGCTTGGCGTGGCTGATCGGTGCCTCTTGCAGGTATCGCTCCAGGGCGGTCCGGCCGCCGGCGGCGTCGTTCATGTAGTCGAGCTGCAGGATCGCGACGTCGAACATGGCGTCGGCCCGGGGTGCGCTGCGCCGGGGGGCTTCCCGGATCACCCGGTCCCAGGTGGTCTTGGCGGCGGCGAAGTCCTTGAGCCCGCGCTGGGCGACGCCGAGCGCGACGAACGCGGCATAGTCATCGGGTCGCTTTTCGACAATCGTGGTGAGCTCGGCCTTGGCACGCGCGTAGTCGCCGGCATCGAGCAGCACCGCGGCCTTGTTGAACCGTGCGTCGATGTAGGCCGGATCGAGCGACACCGCCTGGTCGAACCGCTCGAACGCCTCCTGCGCCTTGCCCTGGCGCAGCGCGAGCACCGCGAACGCGTTGTAGATCGCGGGGTCCTTGGCGTCGAGCTCGGCGGCCTTGGTGAGCACGAGCTGGGCGAGCTCGAGCCGCTTCTGCGCGACGTAGATCATCCCGAGCTCGGTGTAGATCTTGGCGTTGGCGCCCGACACCCGGACGGTGTCGCGCAGGATCTCGACCGCGTCGTCGAACTCGCCGGCGTCGCGCAACAGCGAGGCCAGGCGCGCCGCGGCGTCCTTGCGGTTGGGATCGTCCTCCTCGGTGGTCTTGAGCGCGGCCTCGTAGTCGGCGCGCGCCTCCTTGCGCCGGCCGCTGCGCCGGTAGGCCTCGGCGCGGGCGAGCAGGGCCGGCGTGTGGTTCGGCTTGAGCCGCAGTGCCCGCGAGAACGCGTCGGCCGCGGTGTCGTCATCGCCCTCCTTGTAGGCGATC
>DATAPF010000018.1:0-2402 GCA_036265355.1 Kofleriaceae bacterium
CGGCCTGCCCGCCGCCGGCGTGGACCAGCGCCACGCCCTGCGGCCCGAGGTTGCCGTCGAGCAGCTCGGCGAGCCGCGCGTCGTCGTCGATCAGCAAGACCCGCACGGGACTAGCTTACGCCGTCAGCGGTAGGGGCCAAACCCGCGCCACCAGCCGCCGCCGCGGTCCAGCAGGTCGGCGAGCTGACCGCGCTGGCGGTCGTCGAGCACGCCGTGCACGCCGCGCAGCGCGTCGATCACCGCCGACCGCGCGGCCCCGGTCGCGGTATCGACCCGGCCGAGCGCCGCGCCGAGCGCCGCGTCATCGAGCACCGGCCCGCGCAGCGCCGCTGCGAGATCCCCGCGCCCCTCGTGGACGCCGGCCTTGGCGGCGCGCAGCCGGTCCTGCAGCTTCTCGATCTCGGCGATGATCACGCGCTCCTGCGCCGGCGACGCGTCGATCCGCGAGAACAGCCAGTGCAGCATCATCCGCGCGCGGACGTGGCGGCCGCGCCAGCCGCCCCAGCGGTGCGAGTGACAACCATGCCCGAACGAGTCGTACCCGCCACCATATCCGTAGTAGCCGTGATGCCAGCGGTGGGCGCGGCGCAGCGCCATCATGCCCAGCACGAAGATCACGATCGCGAGAGCCGTCATTGGGAAGTCCTTTCAACGAGTCAGGATGGAAACCGTGTGTTGCGCGATCGGCCGCGGCTGTATGAAGAAACGTTGCAGCGGCCGCCGCAGGTACGTTGCTCGACCGGGCATCTCCTGGAGATCCGCAGCAGTACCCGGCTCGTGGCCCGGCGGCCGCGAGATTCGCGCAGGCCCGAGCCACCCCGGGCCTGCCGGCGCCATCGCCGTGCGCTCTGCACATCGCGGAGCAGCCGTGCGGCGTCGCCGTGAACGCGATCGATCTCGGACCCTCAGACCTGCACCGGTGCGGGTCCCGTGGGGCCCCGGCGCCACCCGCCGCGGCGCTCCACCAGGTCGGCGATCTGGCCGCGCTGGCGGTCGTCGAGCAGCCCGTGCAGCGCGCGCAGCGCGTCGATCACCGCCGACCGGACCTCGCCGACCGTCGCATCGACCCGGCCGAGCACGGCGCCCAGCGCCGCGTCGTCGAGCACCGGCCCGCGCACGGCCGCCGCGAGGTCGCCGCGCGCCTCGTGCACGCCGGCCTTCGCGGCCTGCACGCGATCCTCCAGCTTCTCCAGCTCCGCGACGATCGCGCGCTCCTGCGCCGGCGTGGCGTCGATCCGCCGGAACAGCGCGCGCATCATCCAGCGCCGGCGGGCGCCGTGGCCATGCAGGCCCTCGCCGTACGGCCCGTACCAGCCGTACCCGTGAGAGCCGCGGCCGCAGCGGTGCGCGCGGCCCATCGCCGCGATTCCAAGAACTCCGATGGCAGCAGCAAGACAGATCATGTGTCGCATCCTTTCACTGGCCCAGGATGGAGGCCGCGTGTTGCGCGACCCGCCGCGGCTTCATGAAGAAGCATTGCAGCGCCGCGCTGGCCGGAATCCGGACGCGCTGTCCGCCATCCGGCCAGTTTTTCGCCGAACTCGCTGATCCGCCGTCGCCGGGCGCTGGCCCACAACGTGCTGGCTGCAGGCGCCATGATCACCACCGTCCAGTCCTGCACCCTGGTCGGCATCGACGCCGAGCTGGTCGACGTCGAGTGCACGATCGATCGCGGCCTGCCGCAGTACAGCGTCGTCGGCCTCGCGGCGCCCTCGGTCAAGGAGGGCGCGACCCGGATCCAGAGCGCGCTCAAGACCGTCGGCCACGACCTGCCGCTCAAGAAGGTGACCATCAACCTCGCCCCCGCCGACCTGCGCAAGCCGGGGTGCGGCCTCGACCTGCCGATCGCGCTCGCCGTGCTCGCCGCCGAGGGCGTGATCCCCGACGACGCGCTCGCCGGCCGGCTCGTGCTCGGCGAGCTCGGCCTCGACGGCGCGGTCCGCTCCGTGCGCGGCGTGCTCGCCGCCGCCCTGCGCGCCCGCGCTGCCGGCCTGCGCGGCGTCATCGTCCCCGAGCCGTGCGCCGCCGAGGCCGCCGTCGTCGACGACCTCGCCGTCCACCCGGTCGCCGACCTCGCCGAGATCGTCGCCGCCCTGCGCGGCGAGCACCCGCTGCGCGCCCCCGGCCCCGGCGGCCGGCCCGCGCTGCGCGCCGCCACCGTCGACATGGCCGAGGTCCGCGGCCAGAGCCTGGCCCGCGCCGCGGTCGAGATCGCCGTCGCCGGCGGTCACAACATCCTGCTCGCCGGTCCGCCCGGCACCGGCAAGACCATGGTCGCGCGCCGGATCCCGACCGTCTTGCCCGACATGACCCGCGCCGAGGCCCTCGAGACCACCAAGGTCTACTCCGCGATGGGCCTCGCCCACGGCCTGATCGACACCCGGCCGTTTCGCGCCCCGCAC
>DATAPF010000019.1:0-8132 GCA_036265355.1 Kofleriaceae bacterium
CAGCATGGCGCGCACCTTGGAGTACGACACCTCGCCGCGCCGTAACGCATCGTCGATCGCCGCAAACCCGGCAAGCTTCCGCGCGACGCGCACATGGTCGCGCGCCGTGACCAGATCCCACCCGACGCGCCATGCGAGCCACTGGGCACATGAGGTGGCGCCCTGCACATGCCAACCACCGCGGGTATCGAACGCTCGCAGGTCGGCCAGCAGCCGGTGAGTGGCTGCATCGAGGTGCGCCGCCTGCTCGGCGATCCGCTCGCCCAGCTGTTCGAGCTCATTCTCCATGACAACCACATATCATCCTGGTCTGACATCGAACCTGCACCGCATGGCACATAGATCGCTGCACGGACCAGTTTGGCTTTCTGTAGCGCAAGAGACAATTATGGTATCACGATTGCTGTTATTGTAATCAAACTTGCAATTGACATCGCACTGAGCGCTCATCAGCGATGAAGGTCGATCGTAGCTGCGCCATGTGGGGTGTGGCGATCATCCGCCGTCCAGGATGGATCTCAGGCCACGCGATTCTGTTTCGTGTCGCAACGGGGTCAGTTCTTCGTGTCGCTTGATATCGCCGAGGCCTCGGTGGTGGTCGCGCTCAGCGGGCGATGGGTCAGGTGTCGCAAGCGCAGCGGGATCCATCTTGGGCCAGCGGGCAGATCAGCACGGTGGAGCTCGAATGCGGATCTCTGCAGAGCTTCTTGCTGGCCTGTGGACAACTGGAAGGTCTGGTGACACGCGCCGCAGGGCACTGCCACTGACCTCGACACGTCTCACAGCCCTTCTTCAGTTGCCCCCAGTCCCGGCCCTCGAGCCGAGGCTCCAACCAGAGTTCAATTTTGATTATTTGGATTCAGATGGAATCGCGTCGCAAGGCAACCTGGTTGAACACGAACGGAGGCGTGGCACGAGTCATGCGATCGCGCACGCTCGCGGGCCTTCGGGGGCGAAGCGGCTTCTCTCTTCCGGCGAGATCCGAACAAAAATACCGGCCAGGAGCATCCGCGCAGAGCAGCGGATTGTGAGCAGGCGGTCGAGGTCAACCTGGTCGAACTGCTCCGGCTGGTCACAAGCCACCCGCGCGCTCTCCCGGAGGCCTCCGCCGCTATCAAGGTGAGCGTATCCGACTCGTGGCCGTCGCGATTCTCGTCGGCTTCTGTCTGGACCGAGGGAGACCGATCCTGGAACGCCGCACCCTGCGCATCCAACCAGGGCGCGACCGATCTCGCCCGGCGAACGGGAAAGGGTGGCCCGCTCGTCATCCCGTCGCCGTCGGCGTCGGCGTCGGCGACGGCGTCGGCGACGGCGACCGACATGTGGGTGGCGGGCTCAACGTCCGCGCCGCCTCGGTCGATTCAGGGGACGTGAGCCGAACCCTGATCGCCGCCGTCGTGCTCCTCGCTGGATGCGAGCAGTTGAAGTCGCCCGAGCGGATCCGCGAGCTCGAGAACCGGGTGGACAAGCTGAGCGACGAGGTGGCGGCGCTGAAGGGCGGCTCGGGATCGGCGCGCACGCCCGGGGAACGAGCGGGCTCGGGCGCGGCGGCGGGCGAGGGCCCGGGGTCGGCGGCCGGATCGGGGGCCGCGGAGCCGAGCGCCGGCTCGGGGTCGGCAGGCGGTTCCGCGACGGAGGAGGTGGCGGCTGGCTCGGGCTCGGCCGCGGCGGCAGCGAGCGCGGAGCCCGCAGCGGGCTCGGGCAGCGGGGCAACCGAGGCCCCGCACGGTGTTCCGCTACACCGGCTCTCTGACCACGCCGCCCTGCACCGAGGGCGTAGTGTGGAACGTGATGCGGCGCGCGATGAGGACTCGAAGGCGCACCTCGACGAGTTCGCCCGGCACCATCCGCACAACGCCCGCGAGCTGCAGCCGCTGGGCGGCCGCAAGGTCGAGTGAGCCAGAATTCGCGCGCGCCCGCTGCCAAGCGCGCAGGCCGCGAGCTAGCCTGGGGGCGTGAGCGACGCGAAGACGCTGACCGCGACCCACGATATCGACGCGGTGGTGGCGCAGGCGCTGGCGTGGCTGGCCGCGGGGCGCAAGGTCGCGCTGGCGACGGTGTCGCGGACCTGGGGCAGCTCGCCGAGGCCGGCGGGGAGCAAGCTGGCGGTCGACGATGCCGCCGAGTTCGTCGGCTCGGTCTCGGGCGGCTGCATCGAGGGTGCGGTGATCCAGGAGGCGCTGGAGGTGATGGAGGGCGGCGGCTCGCGCGTGCTGTCGTTCGGGGTGTCCGACGAGACGGCCTGGGAGGTCGGGCTGGCGTGCGGCGGCAAGATCGAGGTGCTGGTCGAGGCGGTCGTTCCCGATCCGGGCATGCCCGGCGTCGCCCGCGGCGTGCTGGAGGACCTGCTCGCGGCGCGGCGCGGCCGGCGCCCGGTGGTGCTGGCGACGCCGCTGGCCGGCGGGGCGCATCGCCTGCTGGCGGTGACCACCGGCGAGGCCAGCCCGGCGGACGCGCTGGCGGCCGCGGCGGCGGAGGTCGCCCGTCGCGACCAGGCCGAGGTGGTCGAGGCCACCGGGGGCGCGGCGCTGCTGGAGCCGCACCTGCCGCCGCTGCGGCTGGTGATCGTCGGGGCAGTGCACGTCGCGCAGCCGCTGGCCGAGATGGCCGGGCTCGCCGGGTTCGCGGTGACGATCGTCGATCCGCGGCGCGCGTTCGCGACCGCGGCGCGGTTTCCGGGGCAGGCGCTGGTGGTCGGCTGGCCCGACGCCGCGGTCACCGAGCTGGCGCCCGATGTCCGGACGGCGGTCGTGACGCTGACCCACGATCCCAAGCTCGACGATCCGGCGCTGGTGGCGGCGCTGGCATCGCCGGCGTTCTATGTCGGCTGTCTGGGCTCGACCCGGACCCACGCGACGCGGCGGACCCGGCTCGGCGAGCGCGGGGTGCCGGCGGCGGCGCTCGACCGGCTGCACGGGCCGATCGGGCTGCGGATCGGCGCGCGCACGCCGGCCGAGATCGCGGTCGCGATCCTCGCCGAGATCGTGGCGGCGCTGCGCGGTGCGGCCGGCGCCGGCTCGGAAGGCCCGGGGAAGTCGGCCGGGGCTGCCGGGGCATGACGTTCGGCGCGATGGCGGTGCGCGATGCGGTCGGGGCGGTGCTCGCCCACACGCTGCGCGCCGGCGATCGCGTGCTGAAGAAGGGCAGGGTGCTGTCGGCGAGCGACGTCGAGGCGCTGGCCGCGGCCGGGCTCACCGAGGTGGTGTGCGCGCGGATCGACCCCGACGAGCTCGCCGAGGACGCCGCGGCGGCGCGGATCGCCACGGCGCTGGCCGGCGGCGGCACCCGGCTCGAGCGCGCCCACACCGGGCGGACCAACCTGCACGCCGCGGTCGACGGGCTGGTCGTGGTCGACGCCGCGGCGATCGCCCGGGCCAACGCGATCGACGAGGCGATCACGGTGGCGACCGTGCCCGCGCTGGCGCCGGCGCGTGCCGGCGAGATGGTCGCGACCGTCAAGATCATTCCGTTTGCGGCACGCGAGGCGGCGGTCGATGCGGCGGCCGAGGCGGTGCGCGGCGCGGTGGCGATCCAGCCCTGGCGAGGTTGCCGCGGCGGGCTGGTGTTGACCCGGTTCTCCGGCACGCCGCAGGTGGTGCTCGACCGCGCGGCCGCGGCCCAGCGCACCCGGATGCTGCGCTGCGGCGGGGCGCTGGTCGATGAGCTGCGGGTCTCGCACGACGCCGCCGAGGTCGCCGCGGCGATCGGCCGGCTCTCGGCCGGCGGGCTGGATCCGATCCTCGTGCTCGGCGCCTCGGCGATCATGGACCGGCGCGACGTCATCCCGGCGGCGCTCGAGCGCGCCGGCGGCGAGATCATCCGGCTCGGCATGCCGGTCGATCCGGGCAACTTGTTGATGCTGGGACGGCTCGGCGGCGCCGCGGTGATCGGCGTGCCGGGCTGCGCGCGCTCGCTCAAGCCGTCGGGGTTCGACTGGGTGCTACAGCGGGTGTGCGCCGGGGTTCCGATCGCCGCCGGCGACGTGGCGGGGATGGGGGTCGGCGGTCTGCTCGACGAGATCGCCGTCCGGCCGTGGCCGCGCAGCGAGTCACCGGCCGGGGCCGATGGCTGGCCCGACGACCGCGGTCAGGGCAAGCCGGGGATCGCCGGGGTGGTGCTCGCCGCCGGGCGGGCGAGCCGGATGGGCAGCAACAAGCTGATCGCCGAGCTCGACGGCGAGCCGATCGTCCGCCGCACGGTCCGCGCGGTGCTCGGCTCGCGGGCGCGCCCGGTGATCGTCGTGACCGGGCACGAGGCCGAGGCGGTGCGCGCCGCGCTGGCCGGGCTCGACGTCCAGTTCGCCCACAATCCGGACTACGCCCTCGGCATGTCGACGTCGCTGCGGGTCGGCGTCGCCGCGGCGGGGGCGGTCGCCGGGGCGCTGATCTGCCTCGGTGATATGCCCAGGCTGGAGCCCCGCCACCTCGACGCGGTGATCGACGCGTATCGCTCGGGCGAGCCGGACGAGATCGTCGTGCCGACCTGCGATCGCAAGCGCGGCAACCCGGTGCTGTGGCCGCAGGCCTATTTCGCCGAAATCGCTGAGCTCACCGGGGATGTCGGGGCGCGGGCGCTGATCGATCGCCACGCCGACCAGGTCCGGCTGATCGCGATCGACGACCCGGCGATCCTCGTCGACATCGACACGCCGGCCGCGCTGGCCGCGCTGGGCGGCCGCGCCGCCGGTGGGAACCCGGGGTGAGCCCGAACCGGTCGCGACACACTGTTCACGTTTCGTAAACCCTCGCGGGGTGACGATCCGGTAAACTCGCGCCGCGGGTCAGTGCACGGCACTCGATCTGCTGCGAGGAGTCCATGAACAAGCAGCTGCTGGAGCGTGCGGCAGAGCTGGCGCGACGCGGCGAGTCGTTCGTGTTCGCCGTGGTCGTGCGCCGCGAGCCCTACAGCTCGTCCCAGCAGGGCGACTCCGCGATCATCACCGCCGACGGCAGCTACCACGGCTGGCTCGGCGGCAACTGCACGCGGCCCCAGGTCCTGCGCGAGGCGGCGCAGGCGCTGCTCGACGGCAAGTCGCGGCTGATCGCGCTGTCGCCCGAGCCCGAGCTGCAGGTCCGCGCCGGGGTGACGCCGCTGCCGATGACCTGCCACAGCGGAGGAACCGTGGACATCTTCCTGGAGCCGGTGCTCGCGGCGCCGCGGCTGGTGGTGTTCGGGGTCTCGCCGGTCGCCCGCGCGGTCGCCCAGCTCGGCAAGGCGATGGGCTACCTGGTCGACGTGGTCGATCCCGATGCGCACGCCGCCGAGCTGCCGCACGCGGATCGGGTCTTCACCGATCCGGGCGCGGCCGAGCTGCGCGGCAGCGCGCCGATCGCCTCGGCGGTGGTCGCCTCGATGGGCGAGCACGACGAGGATGCCGTGGCCGCCGCGCTGACGATGCGCCCGGCGTACCTGGGCGTGGTGGCGAGCCGCAAGCGGTTCGCGGTGCTGCGCGAGACCCTGCTCGAGCGCGGGATCTCGGCGCACGCGCTCGATGCGATCCGCAGCCCGGCCGGGCTCGACCTCGGCGGCCGGCAGCCCGAGGAGGTCGCGCTCAGCATCCTCGCCGAGATCGTCCAGCTCAAGCACGCGGCGCGCCCGGCCGTGCACACCGCCGCCCCGGTCGCATCGGCCCCCGCCGCGCCGGTCACGGCGATCGACCCGGTCTGCCACATGACGGTGACGATCGCGACCGCGCGCCACGTGGGCACGTGGGACGGCCGGACCTGGTACTTCTGCAACCCGCGCTGCAAGGACAAGTTCCTCGCCGATCCCGCCCGTTACCTGGACGCCGCGTCGGCGGGAGCGGCGCGGTGAGCGAGCGGCCACCGGGCCCGCGCACGCCGGCCGTTCCGGCGGGGGCATCGCATCCCTCGGCTTCGGCCCCCGGGGCCTCCGGGACCTCCGGGGCGGCCGGGGCGTCGCCGGCCGAGCTCGCCGCCCGGGCGGCGTCACCCGCGGCGCTCGCGGCCGCGCTCGCCGCTCGCGGCTACATCGTCGACGATGCGCTGGCGATGACCGCGTTCCTCGCGCTGCGCATGCAGCGGCCGCTGTTCCTCGAGGGCGCGCCCGGGGTCGGCAAGACCCTGCTGGCGAGCGTGCTGGCCGAGGTGTTCGAGACCCGGCTGATCCGGCTGTCGTGCTACGAGGGCCTCGACCTCGCGCAGGCCGCCTACGAGTGGAACTACCCGCGCCAGCTGCTGGCGCTCCAGGCGCACCAGCGGCGCCCCGACGCGGGCGCGCCGGGCGCGGCGGTGAACGAGGCGGTGAATGCGGCGGTGAACGACGCCGGCGTCGCCGACGCCGAGCTCGGCGAGCTGTACCGCGACGCGTTCCTGATGCGGCGGCCGCTGCTCCAGGCGATCGACGCCGCGGCCGAGCGCCCGCCGGTGCTGCTGATCGACGAGATCGACCGGGCCGACGACGAGTTCGAGAGCTTCCTGCTCGAGCTGCTCGGCGAGTTCCAGATCACGATCCCCGAGCTCGGCACGCTGCGCGCCCGCCACCGGCCGATCGTCGTGTTGACCTCGAACCGGACCCGCGATGTCCACGACGCGCTCAAGCGGCGCTGCCTGTACCACTGGATCGATTACCCGGCGTTCGCGACCGAGCTCGAGATCGTGCGGCGCAAGGTGCCCGCGCTCGCCGACCAGCTGCGGCGCCGCCTGGTCGCGTTCGTGCAGCGGCTGCGCCGCGAGGACCTCTCGAAGCTGCCCGGGGTGGCCGAGACGGTGGACTGGGCCGAGGCGATCGCGCACATCGCCGGTCTCGCGCCCGGCCTCGCGGGAGCCGGGGCAGCTGCCGGCGGCCCGGGTGGCGCGCTCGACCCCGCGACCGTCGACGCCACGCTCGGGCTGTTGCTCAAGTACCACGACGACATCGAGCGTGTGCGCGGCGCGCTCGCCGCCGAGCTGCTCGCGGAGTCGGCATGACCGGGCGCAGCGATCCGGGCGCCGACCTCGAGCTCGGCCACGACGTCGTCGGCTTCGCGCGCGCGCTGCGCGGCGCCGGCCTGGCGGTCGGGGTCGCCGAGACCGAGGCGTTCGCCCAGGCGCTGGGCTGGATCGACCCGCTGGTCCGTCGCGAGGTCTACCTGGCGGCGCGCGCGACGCTGGTCCGCCGCCGCGAGGACCTCGCCGTGTTCGACGAGCTGTTCGCGAAGTTCTTCGGCGGGCCGATCCCGGGCCGCGGCCAGCCAGCGCCGCTCGCGCCGCGCCACGATCCACAGCGGGTGTTCCGGACCGCGCTGGTGTCGTACATGGCCGAGCGCGCCGAGCCGTCCGCCCGCGAGGTCGACGTCCCCGAGCACGAGAAGGCGGCGAGCGCGAACGAGCTCTTGCAGCGCAAGGACTTCGCCGACTGCACGCCCGCCGAGCTCGACGCGATCGCGCGGGCGATGCGCGAGCTCCGGCTCGATCTGACGCTGCGGCCGTCGCGCCGGCGGATCCGGGCGCGCCGCGGCGACCGGCTCGACCTGCCGCGGATCGTGCGCGACGCCGCGCGCCGGGGCGGCGCGGTGCTCGCGCTGGCCCGGCGGCGCCTCAAGCTGCGCCGCCGGCCGCTGGTGGTGCTCGCCGACATCAGCGGCTCGATGGAGCTCTACGCACGGATCCTGCTGCAGTTCCTGCACGGCGTGACCCAGCGCCACGCGCGCACCGAGACCTTCGTGTTCGGCACCCGGCTGACCCGGATCACCGGGCAGCTCCAGATCCGCCGGGTCGATGCCGCGCTCGGCCACGCCGCCCGCGAGATCGTCGACTTCGCCGGTGGCACGCGGATCGGCGAGTGCCTGCACGCGTTCGACCGCCAGCACGCCCGCCGCGTGCTCGGCCGCGGCGCCGTCGTGCTGATCATCAGCGACGGCTGGGACACCGGCGATCCGGCGCGGCTGACCGCGGCGATGCGGCGGCTGGCGCGGCGCGCCCATCGCATCGTGTGGCTCAATCCGCTGCTCGGCCGAGCCGGCTACGCGCCCGAGGTCCGCGGCATGGCGGCGGCGCTGCCCCACGTCGACGACTTCCTGCCGGTGCACGACCTGCGCTCGCTGCACGAGCTCGCCGCGCGGCTCGCCCGGATCCCGCGGCGCAAGGGAGCGGTCGATGCCGGACGGCCGGGCGGCAGATCTGTCGAGCGAT
>DATAPF010000020.1:0-14121 GCA_036265355.1 Kofleriaceae bacterium
CGCGATCGGGCTGCAGGGCAACCGTTCAAATCCGGAACATTTTCTTGCGGGCCGCCTGGCCGGCGATCGGATGCCGCCGGCGAGGCGCGGCGACTCCCACATCCGGGGGTGTCTCACCCGCAGAGTCACCCGGGGAACACAGGCGCCTGCGGTCCGCGCTGTCTCTCGCTGGCCTCGCCGGCCTCGCCGGCGGGTGCATCGCGCGTCCGAAGCAGCTGCGGTTTGGGCGAGCGCGGTGGGTCCAGTGGCGAGCGCCGCCCGGGATCACTCGGCGCGCCCCGGGCGTGCCGAGCGGTGAAATCGCAGTAGAGTAGGACGCTTTGAACGCACCGCCCATCCGTCTGCCGTCCGGGGTTCGCGACCTGCTGCCGCGGGCCGCGGCACGCCGCCGCGCGCTCGCCGAGCGGGTCATGGCGGTGTTCGAGGCCTGGGGGTACGCGCGGATCGTGACGCCGGTGTTCGAGTGCGCCGATGTGCTCGAGCGCGGGCTCGGCCACGACGCGCGGGCCGCGGCGATCCGGTTCGTCGAGCCCGGCACCGGCGAGATCGTCGCGCTGCGGCCGGACATCACGCCGCAGGTCGCGCGGCTGGTCGCGACGCGGATGGCGGAGACCCTGGGGCCGATCCGGCTGTGCTACGAGGGCGCGGTGACCCGGCTCGCCGGCGAGCTCGGCCAGCGCGAGGTGCTGCAGGCCGGGATCGAGCTGATCGATGCGCCCGAGCCCGACAGCGACGCCGAGGTGCTCGCGGTGGCGGCGGCGGCGCTCGCGGCGACCCAGCTGCCGGAGGCGCGGCTCGACATCGGCCACGTCGCCCCGGCGCGCCACGTGCTCGGCGCGGTGCACGGCGGGCACGGTGCGACCAGCGACGCGGACGCCCGGGCGCGGCTCGCCGGCGCGCTGGCGCGCAAGGATCGCGCGGGCGTCCGCGCGGCGGCGCAGGTGCTGCCGGCGCCGATCGCGGCGCTCGCCGAGGCGCTGGTCACCCTGTGGGGGCCGGCGGAGGCGACGCTCGCGCGGGCGGCGCAGCTGGCGTGGCCCGACGACGTGCGCGCCGCGCTCGACCGGCTGCAGACCGTGGTCGCCGCGCTCGCCGAGCTCGCCGATCCGCCGGCGCCGGCGGTGACGATCGACCTCGGCGACCTGCGCGGGTTCGACTACTACACCGGCGTGCGGTTCGCCGGTTACGCGGGTGGCGCGGCGGACGCGGTGCTGCGCGGCGGGCGCTACGACGAGCTGATCGGGCGCTACGGCCGGGACGCCCACGCCACCGGGTTCGCGATCGACCTCGAGGCGATCGCCGAGGCCCAGCGCGCGGTCGGAGTGCCGGCGCCGGCGATCGCGATCGGGCTCGCGGTCCACGGCAGCGGCGCGGCGCGGCTGGCGCGGTCGCTGCGCGGGCGCGGGCTGCGCGCGGTCACCGCGGTCGCGCGGCCGACGCCGGGCTGGCTGCGCGGCGCCGGGCTCGACGCGGCGCTGGTGATCGACGGCGCGGGGCGCCGCGAGCTGGTGCTCGCCGATGCGTCGCGCCGCGACGTCGAAGCCGCGGTCTCGTCAGTCATGGACATGGAGGACGGATGTCTGTCGTGATCGTCGTCGGTGCCCAGTGGGGCGATGAAGGCAAGGGCAAGGTCGTCGACCTGTTCACCGAGCGCGCCGATCTGGTGGTGCGCTACGGCGGCGGCGCCAATGCCGGACACACGCTGGTGATCGACGGCCAGAAGCTGGTGACCCACCTCGTGCCGTCGGGCGTGTGCCACCCGGGCAAGGGCTGCGTGCTCGGCGACGGGATGGTGATCGATCCGCCGACATTGCTCGAGGAGCTCGCGCAGTGCCAGGCGCGCGGCCTGCTGTCGCGCGGCGAGCTCCTGATCGGGCTCGGCGCGCACGTGATCTTGCCGTACCACAAGCTGATCGATGCGCTGCGCGAGGACCGCGGTGCGCGGACCGGCCGGGCGCTCGGCACGACCCGGCGCGGGATCGGGCCGGCATACGAGGCCAAGGCGGCGCGCCGGGGCGTGCGGGTGCGCGATCTGATGAAGCCGGACCGGCTGCGCGCGCTGGTGGCGGCCAACCTCGACGAGCTGGTGCCGCTGATCGATCACCTCGGCGGCGCGCGGCCGGGCGCGGACGAGGTCGAGCGCTGGGTCGAGGATGCGCTCGCCGCCGGCCGTGCGCTGGCGCCCCACACCGGGGATGCCGGGCGCCACGTCGCGAGCGCGATCGCGAGCCGGCGGCACGTGCTGTTCGAGGGCGCCCAGGGCTGCCTGCTCGATCTCGACCACGGCACCTACCCGTACGTGACGTCGTCGTCGACGATCGCCGCCGGTGCCTGCCAGAGCGCCGGGATCGGGCCGACCGCGATCGACGCCGTCGTCGGGATCACCAAGGCGTACGCGACCCGGGTCGGGGCGGGGCCGTTCCCGACCGAGCTGCACGGCGAGGCCGGCGAGCGGCTGCGCAAGGCAGGCGGCGAGTACGGCGCGACCACCGGGCGGCCGCGCCGGTGCGGCTGGCTCGACCTGCCGGCGCTGCGCATGGGCGCACGGCTGTCGGGCATGACGTCGCTCGCGCTGACCAAGCTCGACGTGCTCGCCGGGCTGCCCGAGGTGTCGGTGTGCGTCGCCTATCGCGTCGACGGCAAGGAGCTCGACGAGCCGCCGATCGATCCCGACGACATCGCGCGCGCCGAGCCGGAGTTCGCCAGCTTCCCGGGCTGGGGGACGCTGCCGCCGGACGCCCGTGATATCGCGGATCTGCCTGGACCTGCGCGCGCCTACGTCGAGACCATCGAGCGCCTGGCCGGGGTGTCGTTCTGCCTCGTGTCGGTCGGTCCCGACCGCAACGAGACCATCCGGCTCCGCGACCCGTTCGGCCCGGCAAGGTAACTGGCGAATCGCATCGTTACGCCGGCGGTGTGTTACGATCTTTTCCCAAGGTGCTCCGGCCTTCGGGGGTCGGAACCCCGGAACTCGTTCAGGAACCCGCCCATGAAGATCGTCTGCGACGCTTGCCAGGCCAAATACTCGATCTCGGACGACAAGGTCCAAGGCAAGGTCTTCAAGATCCGCTGCAAGAAGTGCAGCAACATCATCGTCGTGCGCGGCGGCGCCAGCGTGGCCGAGCCGGCGCCGCAGCCGCAGCAAGAGAAGGACACCCGGGTCTACGACTACGGCTACGAGGGCGGGGATCGCGCGCCGTCCGGCGACGAGACGGTGTGGCACGTCGTGATCAACCAGGACCAGGTCGGGCCGATGACGGCGGTCGACGTCCAGCGGCGGCTCGCCATCGGTGAGATCGACGCCGAGACCTACATCTGGCGCGAGGGATTTCCCGACTGGCTGCCGCTCAACCAGGTCGACACGTTCGCGGGCCTGCTCGCCTCGTCGGGCGCCGGCGCAGCTCCCGCCGCGGCCGCGCCGCGCGGCGGGGGGGCCGAGGCCGTGGCCGCGATGTTCGGCGGCGGGGAAGACGCCGGGCCGGCGCGCAGCGATCCGGGCGACCTGTTCGCCGCGGCCTCGGCGAGCGCGGCGCACAACGACGACGACGGCGGCGACCTGTTCGGCGGCAAGCCGATGGCGGCGCCGGCGAGCCAGGGCGCCAAGCTGCGCGGCGAGCGCAACGAGAACTCGGTGCTGTTCTCGCTCAACAACCTCGCGCAGCTGGCGAGTGACAAGCCCGCGCCGGCGGCGCGCGCCGCGCTGTCGGCGAGCCCGCCGGGCGGCCCCGCGCCCGGACCGTCCGGTGGTGAGGGCTCGGGGCTGATCGACATCCGCTCGATGGCGAGCGCCTACCTCGGCGCGCCCAGCGGTGCTCCGAAGCCGGCGTCGGCGGGCATCGGCTCGATCGACGATCTGCCGGTGTTCGGCGGCGGCGGCTTCACCGAGCCCGCGGTGATCGTCCCGATGTCTGCACGGGCGAACAACAACAAGCTGCTGTACGCGCTGATCGGATCGGTCGGCCTGCTCGCGGTGGCCGCGGTGGTGGTCGTGGTCGTGCTGATCAGCGGCAAGTCGTCGACGCCGTCCGCCTCGAGCAAGCCCGAGTCCGTGGCGAGTGCCGAGCCCAGGACCGATGGCGCCAAGACCGCGGCGGCGCCGGAATCGGCCCCCGACAAGGCCGCCGCCAGCCCGGGCGCGGGCGACTCCGCCGCGGGTGGTGCCGCTGCAGCGGCGGGCAGTGCCCCGGCGCCCGGCGCTGCAGGAACCGCGGGCGGCGCGGGCGGACCACCACCGGCGACCGGGACCGCGAAGGCCGCCGTCGCCGACACGCCACCGCACACGGCGCCGCCGGCGACCCACAAGGCGACGACCACGACTTCTACCGCGCCGCCCAGGGCGACGGCCAGGCCCGACAAGGTCGCCGCGGCGGCGCCGCCGCCCAAGGACACGCCGCCCCCCAAGGCCGACAAGAGTGGCGGCGACTGCGACGAGGTGTCGTGCGTGCTCAACAGCTACGAGGGCGCGTGCTGCGCCAAGTTCCGCAAGGGCGGCGGCGGCAAGCCCGCGGCGCCGAGCGGCGGCTCGACCGCGCACAAGAGCGGCGACCTGCCCGACGGCCTCGATCGCGACATCATCAACGACGGCGTCAACAAGGTGAAGGCCCGGGCCATGGCGTGCGGGGACAAGTCCCCCGCCAAGGGCCAGGTCAAGGTGTCGGTGAAGGTCAGCCCCGACGGCAGCGTCGCCGGCGTCACGGTGCGGAACACGCCGGATCCCGGCCTGGGCAACTGCGTCGCGGGCGTCCTGCAGGCCGCGAAGTTCATGAAGACCCAGAACGGCGGCTCGTTCGCGTATCCCTTCCAGTTCTGAGCCGCGCTCCGACGCAAGCAAGCGCGGGGCCATGTGCCACGCCGCACGGCCGCGCGCTGTGCTTAACTGACGGCTGCGCTGTCGGGTCGGACCGACAGCGATGAAGCCCGCCGTCATGAGCGATCTCGAGACCCAGCTGTCGCCGCGGACCGGCGAGCACATCGTGTCGACGCTGCGGGTCGAGGTCGTCGACGGTCCGGACCGCGGCAAGTTCGTGGTCGGCGGCGACGTGGTCTCGGTCGGCACCGCGCGCGACAACGCGCTGCCGGTCGCTGACTTCACGGTCTCGCGCTACCACCTCGACGTCTGCGTCAAGCCGGGCGGGATCGTGGTGACCGACCTCGGCTCGACCAACGGCACGTACATCGGCGCGGTGCGGATCGAGCGCGCGATCGTGCCGCCCGGCACGCTGCTCCGGCTCGGCGGCACGACGATCCGGTTCGACGACGCGGTCCGCCGCACCGTGCCGGCGCCGGGCGCCGGGGCGCCGCGCGAGGTCGCCGGGATGATCGCGGTGTCGCCGCAGATGCTGCGGCTGTTCGCCGACATCGAGCGGATCGCGGCGACCCCGACCTCGGTGCTGATCGTCGGCGAGTCGGGCACCGGCAAGGAGCGGGTGGCCCAGGCGCTGCACGCGCGATCGCCGCGCGCCGACGGGCCGCTGGTGACGATCGACTGCGGCGCGCTGTCGTCGAGCCTGCTCGCGAGCGAGCTGTTCGGCCACGAGCGCGGCGCGTTCACCGGCGCGGACCGCCAGCACAAGGGCGCGTTCGAGCGCGCCGACGACGGCACGGTGTTCCTCGACGAGATCGGCGAGCTGCCGGGCGCCGACCAGAGCGCGCTGCTCGGCGTGCTCGAGCGCCGGCGGTTCCGCCGGGTCGGCGGCTCGTCCGAGCTCGACCTCGACGCTCGCGTGATCGCGGCGACCAACCGCGACCTGCGCGCCGAGGTCAACACCGGCCGGTTCCGTCAGGACCTCTACCACCGGCTCGCGGTCGTGGTGCTGCGGCTCGCGCCGCTGCGCGAGCGCCGCGAGGACATCCCGGTGCTGGTCGAGCACTTCGCGCGCGAGCTCGGCGCGGCCGGCTCGTTCGAGCGAAGCGAGATGGGGGGTGGGGACCCTGCCGGCTTTGCCGGCGGGGCGGGGGGCGAAGCCCCCCGTGGGATCGACGAGGTGTTCGGTGCCGACCAGCTGGCGCGCTGGCAGAAGCACCCGTGGCCGGGCAACGTGCGCGAGCTGCGCAACGCGGTCGAGGCCGCGCTGGTCGTCGGCCCGCAGCCGACCTCCGGCGACCTCATGCCGGGGCCGGCCGGGCCGGGGCTGACGGCGGTGCCGCCGGGACCGTCGCCGGGGCTCTGGGTCGACGACGCCGACCAGCCGATCCTGCCCTACAAGGACCAGCGCGCGGCGCTGGTCCGCGACTTCGAGCGCGCGTACCTCGGCCGGCTGATGGCGCAGGCCGCCGGCAACGTGTCGCACGCGGCGCGGCTCGCCAAGATGGACCGCTCGCACCTGATCGACCTCTTGCACCGCCACGGCCTCAAGGACCGCGGCTGAGCGCCCCGCGCGATCGACGATCCCGCGCAGCCGCGAATCGATCAAGAGGGCTTCTCTCAGGGGTACCAGAGGCGCGCCCGTCGTTGCCGGCCTCGATGCGTGATCACTCGCGGAGCATGGTCTGCTTCATCTGTTCTTCGCCATGGCGCACGACCTCGCGGACGAAGTCTGGGCTGAGATCCACGTCCACCTTGACGATCTTGCCCGTGAACGAGGCAAGTGGTCGGTATTCTGGCGTCACGGGCGAGCCCTTGTCGCAGCCGACGTCGAAGGTCTCATCGAGCGAGTAGCCAAACGCTGTGGTTCGCGGGATCTCCCCTTCGGCGACCTTGCGGCCTCCGACGAAGAGCCGGCCGATGCCGCCGGCGCCGAACGGCTCCTTGCCGCGCTTCTCGAATTCGTAGCGCACGACGTGCCGGCCGCTGGCCAAGGCCTTGGACCCACGGATGTAGGTGAGCTCGACGTTTGCCAGGTTGTAGCAGAAGGTCGGCTTCCCTTCGCTGTCCAGGTAGAGCGACCAGCCGTTGGTGTCGCCGCCCATGACGACAATCGGCCCTCTGGCACCCTGATCGGGAATCTCGATCTCGACATCGACGGACCATGAACGATTCGTCGTGGCCGGGGCCGCGCTCTCCGGAATTCGCGTTGCTCCCGGGTAGAAGGTGTATTTTGTGCGAGACACCAACCCGCCGCGCGCGAGCAAGCGCTCCTGGAAGCGATCATCGAGGGGCAGCACGTTGTAGCGCCCGGCCTCCGCCCACCACAGGCCAACGAGCTCGATCATTTTCTTGACCATCGGATCTTCGAGGCTTGCACGATCGCGGGCCTCCATGAGGTCGTGGCACTCAGCTGGATCGCGCTCGATGTCGTAAAGCTCCCAGTGGTCCTCGTCGAAGCCCCAGGCGGCGCGGTTCTCCCACGGCTTTCGGCCGTGGTAGGTGACGGCCTTCCACTTCCCGTCGATGATCGCGCGGTTTCCGAGCATCTCGAAGTACTGCGTCGGATGATTGGTCGGAGCGTCCGGGTCGTCGAACGAGTAGTTCATGGGGACGCCCTCGATCAGCCCTTGCTGCATGCCGTTGATGACTTTCGGCGGCTCGACGCCGGCGGCTTCGAGAATCGTGGGTACGATGTCGATCACGTGATGAAACTGCCAGCGGATCTCGCCCTTGGCCTGGATTCGTTTCGGCCAGTGCACGACCAGCGGGTTGCGAGTGCCGCCGAAGTGCGTGTACTGCTTGCAGAGTCGGTATGGCGTGTCACCGGCGAGTGACCAGCCAACCGGATAGTGATTGTAGGAGCCCGGCTGGCCGAGGTTGTCCATCCTCCGGATGATTTCCTTCGGATCCTCTTGCACGTTGGCCGCGAGCGACATCTCGTTGTAGAGACCGTTCAGCGTGCCCTCGCCAGACGAGCCGTTGTCGCCGACGAACACGAACAGCAATGTGTTGTCGAGCTGGCCGGAGCTGCTCAGAAACTCGACGAGCCGCCCGAGCTGTGCGTCGGCGTGCTCGAGAAAGCCCGCGTAGACCTCCGCCATGCGTGCAAACAGGCGCTTCTCTTCGGTGGAAACCGAATCCCACTTCGGCACGCCGTCGAGCATCGGCGGCAGCTCGGTATTCGGGGGCACTACGCCGAGCTGCTTCTGGCGCTCGAGCACCACCTCGCGGTACCGGTCCCAGCCCATGTCGAACTTGCCCTTGTACTTATCGGCCCACTCCTTCGACACATGGTGTGGCGAGTGGCAGGCGCCGAAGGCCAGGAAACAGAGCCAAGGCTTGTCGGGTTCGAGCGAGCTGTATTCGGAGATGCAGGACATCGTACGGTCCACCAGATCCTCGGACAGGTGGTAGCCCTCCTCGGGCAGGCGGGGCTGATCGATGGGCTGTCGATCGAGGTAGAGCTTGGGATACCATTGATTGTTGTCGCCGCCGAAGAAGCCGTAGAAACGATCGAAGCCGAACACCGGGCCGTTCGGCCAGCGGTCGTACGGGCCCGCCACGCTCGTCTCTTCCGACGCAGTGTTGTGCCACTTGCCGATCGCAAACGACGTGTAGCCGGATTGATGGAGCATCGCGGCGATGGCGGCCTTGTCTTGTGGCTGTCGGCCGTTGTAACCGGGGTAGCCACTTGCGAGCTCGGTGATGTTGGCCATGCCGACCGAGTGGTGGTTTCGGCCCGTGAGCAGGCAGGCGCGCGTCGGCGAGCACAGCGCGGTCGTATGGAAGTTGGTGTACTTGAGCCCATTGTCGGCGAGCCGCGTGATGTTCGGTGTCTCGATCAGCCCACCGAACGTGGACGTCCAGCCGAAACCGACATCGTCGAGAATGACGTAGAGAACATTGGGCGCTCCCTTGCGCGGCGCCGGGGGCATCGGGAACGCGGGCTCCGAGACGTCCCACGTGCGGCCAATACGTCCCGGAAACGGTTCGCCCTCGCGGTAGGTCTTGACCGTCGGTTCGCCAGTCGCAGGCGCCCTCCCCTTCGGCTGACCACTGCGCCTGGTGGCCCCTGCGCTCAACACCATGATCGACGATACGACGAGTGTCTTGGCCGCCAGAGAGAACCGGCTACCGGACGCGGTCTTTGTCTACTTGTTCCTGCTGATCGTCGTGGCGGGGGTGGTCGTCGGATATCGGCCGCCGGACGAGAAGCGCAACCTGATCCTGTGGGCGATGTTCACCATCGTCGTCAGCGGGGTGATGGTCATTCTGCTCGACATGGATCGTCCTCGCCGCGGGCTGATCCAGACGGATGCGCTGCCGTACCTCCGCTTGCGCGAGAGCATGCAGGGCGAGCCGCCATGACGCGTTGCGTGGCCGGCCACTGCGGATGCAGCGCCGGATTGGCTCGGCGTGAACGAGACGGCGGCGGGGCCGTAGCCGGGCGCAGCTACCGCGGCGCGCCGGTCACCGAGGTGCGGACCTCGAAGACCGCCATGGGCAGGGTCACCGGCAGCTTGATCGCGCGGGACAGCTGGAGCTGGCTGCCGAGCGCGGTGTAGACGTTCAGCTCGCTGTCGATCGCGATGATGTCGAGCTGGTGATCGCCGTCGAGATCGCGCGCGACCACGGCGACGATCGGCGGGCACGTCCCGGTGGTGCACGGCGGGAGCGTGTACATCGCCGCCTGCGCGAGGTCGAGCGTCGACCCGGTGACCTCGACGCGGTGGAGCGTGGGCGCCACCATCGGGCTGGCGGGGAATTCGGCGATCACCACCGCGGCGCCCGTGGCCTCGGGCACCGCGGCGCCGGCGAACGACTGCTGGGTCTGCGTGTCGGTGGTGGTGCCGCTGCCGTTGCACGTCGCCACCAGCGCGGGCGGATTGCAGTCGACCCGGATCTGCGGCGTGTCGGACAGCCCGAGGTTCTGGCCCAGGTGGACGTTGATCCCGCTGCCGTAGGCGATGGCATCGAGCCGGTGGTCGCGGTTGGCGTCGATCCAGTCGAAGCCGCGGACCGCGGGAGAGCCGGGGGTGATACCGGCGGCCATCGAGCTGTCGACCGCGGCGCCGATCGTGCGGCTGCGGGTGCTGTCGGTCGCCTCGGCGTTGGTCAGCAGCCGGTAGGTGCCGGACCCCGGGCTGGTCGAGGTCGCCATGCCGTCGGGGAACGCGTCGTGGTCGAGGTCGCCCCACGACAGCCGGGCGGCGAGCGTGCTGATCGAGCGCGTCGAGCCATCGTCGAGCTTGACGACCTCGAGCCGCGGGTTGCCGTTCATGTCGGTGTAGCCGAGCACCGCGGTGGGCCGGCCGTCGCGGTCGAAGTCGACCGACGTCGCCTCCAGGTAGCTGCGGTCGGCGGTCAGCGCCACCGAGCCGCCGTCGTAGACCAGCGCGCTGCCGGTCGCCGCGAAGCCGGCGAGCCGCGGCTGGGCCTGGCCGGGCGCCGGGGCCAGCCAGGCGAGCACGCCCTTGCGCGCGTCGGACCGCATCATCCAGTGCGCGCCGTCCCAGGTCAGATCCACCAGCTCGGTGTCGCCCATCTTGTCGGTGGCGGTGATCGCGATCCGGGTGTCGCACACGACGTCGCTGCACGACAGCTGGGCCTGCTGCACGCAGGCCTCCGACCAGCCGGTGTCGCAGCAGCTCGTCAGCGCCTTGCAGACGGTGGCGGCGCAGCCCTCGCTGCGGGCCGGCGGCTGTCCTGCCGCGCACAGGTTGGCCGGCGTGACGGCGTCGTCGAAGCAGGTGCCGGACGCCGGACCCGAGTGATCGCTGTAGCGGCGGTGCGAATCGCACGTCAGATCGTACGCGGTGCAGCGGTGATCGACCTCGCAGCGGCCGGCCTCGCCGACGTCGCAGTCGTGGCTGGCTGTGCAGTGATAGTCGGGGTCGAGGCAGCCGGCCGCGCCGAGCCCGAGGCAGGCGGCGAGCCACGCCGCGCATCCTGCGAGCGCGCGGGCCGGCGTCACCATCGCTGCACCCACGTCACGCCGGCCGCGCGCGGCGCCGCGAGCGGCTGGAGCTCGGCGTCGACCAGGTGCAGCCGCCAGCGCACCAGCCCGCTGCCGAGCACGGCGGCGCCCGCGACCAGGCAGCCCGCGCCGCCCCACACATCGAGCGTCGCGCTCGACAGCCGGTCGTCGTACTGCGACAGCGTCCCGCTGTGATCGCCGGCGCGGTGGTGGCCGTAGTACACCAGGCCGCCGCCGAGGACCATGATCGCACCACCGAGCGCGACCAGCCCGGTGTCGGCGTCGTCCCACCGCGGCTGCGGCGGCGGACGGGGCGGGGCGGCCGGCTTCGGAAACGGCGGGGGCAACGCCGCGGGCCTCTCGGCGAGCCGGGCGCGCGCCGCGCCGATCGCCTGCTGGGCGAGCGCGATCTGGTCGGCGGCCGGGCTGGTCGCGATGAAGCGCTGGTAGTAGTCGATCGCCTGCGCGAACCGGCCGAGGTTGAGCTCGACCTGGCCGAGAGCGAACAGCAGCTCGGGCCGCGGCTCGAGCTGATACGCCGCGAGCAGCTCGTCGCGCGCCTGGCGGAACTCGCCCTGATCGTAGAGCTGGCGGCCGCGCGCGACATGATCGTCGACCGGATCGGCGCGCACGGGGATCGCCGCGGCGAGGCCGGCGATCACGAGCGCGGCGGCGAGCCACCGCGGTGCGCGGCCATCCGATCGGATCATCGGTGCGCTCTTCCGTCCGAGCCATCGGTCGGCAGCAGCAGCGTCGGTTTCCACTCGACGTTCCTGGGCGGCGGCGCGGCCCGCTCCGGTCCGGTCGCCCGGTCCGGTCCGGCGGCGGGCGCTGCGACGGCGGGTACGGGCTCCGCACGGGGATTCCGGCCAGCGGCGGGCTCGCGCGGTGGCCGGCTCGCCGGGCGCTTGCGCTTGGTGGCGGGGCGATCGGGGCCGCGCGCGGAGCTGGCGTCCGCCGGTGCGCTGGCGAGCGGGGGTCGATCGCCCGCGCTCGGCTCGCCCGGCGATCCGGGCGGCGGGCCGGCGGTCACCTCGACGAGCTCGCGCGCCGGCGCCGGATCGCGCGGCGGTTGCGCTGCGGGCGCCGGATCGCTCGCCGCGGGCGCGGTGGGGGTGGCAGCCGCGGGCGCGGTGGCCGAGATCGCCGGAGGCGCAGCGGCGGCTCCGGCGGCCGCGGGGGCGTCCGCCTCTCCGGTCATCACGAGGGCCACGGCGGTGCCGGCACCGATCACACCGGCGGCGAGCATCACGGCGAACCAGCGGCGGCGCCGGGGCGACGCCGGCGCGACCGGCGGGTCGGCGGCGTCCGTCGCGGTGGCAGGGCGCGGTGGCAGCCCGGTCGGTGGCCGGGTCTGCGGGTCGGCGGCCGCCGCGGCATCGCCGACCGCGGCACCGAGCGCGAGGGTCTGCGCGGCGTCGGCGTCGGCGTCGGCGTCGGCGTCGGCGGGGACGGCGAGTGCGCCGGCATCGCCGAACCCGGGCTCGACCGGGTCGTCCGCACCGGACGCGGCGATCAGCTCGACCAGCGAGCGCTCGCCGGACGGCATCGGCGCCACCTCGATCCCACGAGGGGCTCCGCCCCCCGCCCCACCGGCAGAGCCGGCAGGGTCCCCACCCCCCGTCTCCTCGCTTCGCTCGGCGAGCACCGGGGCGGCGGCGAGCCACGGCACCGGTCGCGGCCCGACGACCGCCTCGAGCGCGCGCGCGATCCACCGGGCGCCCAGCGGCTCGCCCGCGGTCGCCGCGTACTGCTCGACGGCGGTGGCGAGCTCGAGCGCGGTGGCGAACCGCCGCTCGGGGGCGTACGCGACCGCGGTCATCACGACGTCCTCCAGCGCGCCGGCGATCTGCGGCTTGACCTGGCGCGGCCGCGGCACCGCGCCGGACAGCACGCGGTGGAGCGACGCGACGTCGTTGTCGGCCCAGAACAGCCGGGTGCCGGTGACCAGCTCGTAGAGGATCACCCCGAGCGAGAACACGTCGGCGCGGCGGTCGAACGCGTGGCCCTGACACTGCTCGGGCGCCATGTAGGTCACCGTGCCGTGCATCGAGCCCGACAGCGTCGAGACCCGGGTCTCCTTGGCGATCCCGAAGTCGGCGAGCTTCACCGTGCCGTCGAGCCCGAGCAGGATGTTGCCGGGCGACACGTCGCGGTGGACCAGCCCGAGCGGCGCGCCGGTGTCGTCGGCCAGCTCGTGGGCCTCGTGCATCCCGCGCGCGGCATCGCTGGCGATCGCCAGCGCGACGCCGAGCGGCAGATCGCGGACCTGGCCCGGCGCGTCGCCCTGCATCACCGCGCGCAGCGCCGCGCCGTGCACGTACTCGAGCACGAGGTAGTCGTAGCCGTCGTGGATCCCGGCATCGAGCACGGTGACCAGGTTGGGGTGGCGAAGCCGGCCGCCGATCCGCGCCTCGCGGCGCAGCGACGCGGCGACGTTCGGATCGCCGCGCAGGTGCTCGAGCGGCCGCTTGAGCACGACGTGGCGCTGGAAACCGTAGGCGCGATCGATCCGCGCCAGATCGATCCGCGCCGAGCCGCCGGCGCCGATCGCCTGGATCACGCGATACGGCCCGACCAGGCCCGAGTCCTCGGCGGTGGCGGCCGTCATGCGCCGGCCTCCCCGGACATCCGCAGCGGCGGCCATGCCGGCGTGCTGGTCGCGAGCTGGGCGCGCTGCTGCACCAGCTTGACCAGATCGGCGACGCCGGTGCGCGCCAGGCTCCAGCCCTGCTGGCGGGCGACCCGGTCGAGGTCCTCGGCGAACGCGCGCGCGGTCGGGTAGCGGTCGGCCGGGTGGCGCGCCAGGGCGCGCTGCACGACGGCGGTCAGCGCGCGCGGGAAGTCGGGGCGGCGGTCCGCCGGATCGGGCAGGTGGCCGGCGAGGATGTGCTTCATCGCCACGCTGTTGGCGTGCGCCGAGTACAGCCGCGTGCGGGTGGTCAGCTCGAACAGCAAGACGCCGAGCGCGAATACGTCGGCGCGGCGGTCGAGCGGCTCGCCGAGGATCTGCTCGGGAGCCATGTACGGCGCCTTGCCTTTGATCGAGCCCGACACCGTGTGGTAGCTGCGCGACCGCGCCTTGGCGACGCCGAAGTCGGCCACCTTGACCTCGCCATGAACGCCGAGCAAGACGTTGCTCGGACTCACGTCGCGGTGCACCAGGTTAAGCGGCGCGCCCGCGGCGTCGTGCGCGTCGTGCGCCGCGTCGAGCCCGGTCGCGAGCTCGGCCAGGATCGTGACCGCGATCTCGAACTCGGGCGCCGTGCGTAGGTGGTGGAGCAGCGTGCGCAGGTCACAGCCGGCGACGTACTCGGTGACCAGGAACGCGCCGCCG
>DATAPF010000021.1:0-21031 GCA_036265355.1 Kofleriaceae bacterium
CCATCCCCCGCAGCGCAACCATCGCCACTCACCGTCACCTCGCCAGATGCGTCCGCCCCAACCCCTGCCCGCACCATCCCCATCCCCTGCGCCATCGATGCTCGCCCCCCCGACCTCGCCGGTGACGACAAGAAGACGACGCTGGCACCGACCTCGAGAGCACGCATGGTCTGTTCGACCTCCACATTCGATGAGGCGATGGATGCGCCGAAATCCGACAGACAATCGGCAGGGGCCGGACCGAAACCCGGATCTCGCGGAGTTCCGCGGTGATCCGCGCACGATCGCCGGACGGATCGTACGCTGGCCCGCAGGACGGCGCGATCTCGTGAGCTCCGCGGGTCAGGTGGCCTGACCAGCACAGAGGCGCCCCTCGAGTCGCGCACGGGTCTGCGTGCCTGCGGCCGCGGTTGACAGCATCGAGGCAGCGCGCTCCGCGCTCGCGAGGTTGCCGGACGCTCTGCATCCAGGGCGCGGCGCGATCCGGTGGCGATGCCCACCCCGAGGTCTCGCTGCACGCGCCGTCGCTCGCCGACCACGTGGCCTGCCTCGATCGCGGCGACTGGCGCGGCGTGGCCGGGCGGATGCTCGGCTCGGCCACGACGCCGTGACGCCGGGACACTCCGAGCGCCCCGGGCCCGCCTTGCGACGACATCGGCGCGGCGCTGGTCCTCGAGATGCATGAGCTCATGGCGTGGTCGATGCCACGGAGGAAGCCATGTCACTCACCAGAACGATCGCGTTGCTCGCCGCGCTGTTCGCGGGCTGCGCAACCGCCCCGTCGACGCGCGCCGAGCAACAGAGTCTGCAGACGAGCGCCCGCGCCACGCTCGATGAGATGATCGCGCAGAACCCCGCGATCCAGGACACCATCCACAACGTCCCGGCCTATGCGGTGTTCCCGACGATCGGCAAGGGCGGCCTCCTGGTCGGCGGTGCCCACGGCCGCGGCATCCTGTACGAGAATGGCGTACCGACGGGATTCGTCGCGGTCGAGCAGGCCTCGATCGGCGCCCAGCTCGGCG
Source organism: Kofleriaceae bacterium (assembly GCA_036265355.1). Classification (GTDB taxonomy): domain Bacteria; phylum Myxococcota_A; class Polyangia; order Haliangiales; family Haliangiaceae; genus JABFXX01. Next base: position 1,026 of record DATAPF010000021.1, read on the forward strand.
GCCAGACCTTCTCCGAGCTGCTCGTGCTGCGCACCCCGGACCAGGTCACCGACGTCAAGGCCGGACGCTTCACCGCGGGCGCCGACCTCGGCATCGTCGTGCTGACCACGGGCGCGAGGACGGGGACCAACTTCAATCCCAACGCCAGCGTGTTCGTGATGCCGCGCGGCGGCCTCATGGTCGACGTGTCGGTCAGCGGACAGCGGATCAAGTATCAGTCGTTCAGCGCGTGATCGGGCCGCCGTACGACCACGGCCCGGCTGGGCCGCGGTGTCCGTTGGCCGGCCCACGCATCAGCGCGCCGAACGAGGTGTATCTGCACCTGTGAGATCGCCGCCTCGCCACGAGACGAGACGAGACGAGACGAGACGAGCCGGTGAGGCTACACAAGGCCCGCCGTGATGTCCTGGACGATCGCCGCGAGCTGCGCGAGCCCACCCTTCTGCTCGACGTGGCGAATTGCCTCCATCGCGCGCATCGCCTGAGGCGCACCGGCACCGGACAGGTGCTCCACCGGGATCTGCGCGCGGAACAGCACCATCTCGAACTGCGACGGCAGGAGGCTCGACAGCCGGGCCAGGAGCTCGTCGCGCATCCTCGTCGCCTCGGCCCGCCGTGACGCTGCCGCGGATCCGTCGGACCCGCTCCGGCCGGCGTCCGTTGCGGCCGCGGCCGATGCGAGGACGAGCCGCGCCGGATCGACGCCGGGGCGGGCCTGGAGCTGCGGGAGATCCGCGTCGGGTAGCCCCTGCAGGCGGATCGCGGCACAGCCTTGCTTGTACGCGGCGGCGACCGACTCGCGGTCCCCGAGGCCGCCGTAGAACCCGATCGCGAAGCTGCGCGCTGCGTCGTCGCCGATCGAGCCGCGCATCCCGACGACGCAGTCGACCCGGCTGAGCAGCGCGGCGGCCTGGCGCTCGCTGGAGCAGGCGCTGAGCACGACCAGCTTGACCGACGAGCCGGCGGCCTCGAACGCGTCCTGGAGCGCGGCGGTCGAGACCAGCCGGGCCTGGCCGTCGGGGCCATGAAAGAACAGCCCCTGGTCCGGCTCGCCGTCGACGGCGCCGGGCTCGACGTCCCGGCGAGGCCCCGCCCCGGAGCCGCGCGCGCGCTCGCCGGCCGCGCCGCCATGGCCGCTGAAGTGGACCACGGTGGGCTTGAGCTTGCGGAGCTCGCGGAGCAGGTCGAGCGGCTCGGCGGCCCAGCGCGTCACCAGCTCGAAGCTGTCGCGGAAGCCGCTGCGCTCCAGCTCGACCTGGATGTCGCGTGCCTCACGGTCGAGAGCGAGTCGGTCGGTGCTCCACGGGTTGGCGGCGAGAAACAGGATGGTGTGCTTCATCGACCACGACCCACGCGACCAGCCTATCGCATCGGCGCCGCCGGGAACATGGCCGCGGCGCGCCGCTCGGAGTGCCTCACCGAGCGGCTTGACCGGTGCGCGCTTTGGCGGTTCCATGCCAGCGCGATGACCGAGCCAGAGACGTTCCGGGGCGAGCTGACGGAGTTCCTGGATCGCGAGCTGCCGAGCCGGCTCGCCGACCTGCCTCCGATCACCGCCGCGTATTCGGGCGGTCGGCGGCCGGAGCTGCCGCACCCGAGCTCGCAGCGCTACTGCGAGCTGATGGCCGAGCGCGGGCTGACCGCGCCGACCTGGCCCACGGAGTACGGCGGCGGGGGGCTCGACCAGGAGCGCGCAAAGATCGTCGTCGCCGAGCTGCGCCGGCGGCGGCTGCCGGTCCCGCTGAGCGGCTTCGGGCTGACGATGCTCGGGCCGACCCTGTTGCAGTTCGGCACCGACGAGCAAAAGCGCGAGCACCTGCCGCGGACCGCGCGCGGCGAGATCCGCTGGGCGCAGGGCTACTCCGAGCCCAACGCGGGCAGCGACCTCGCGTCGCTCGCGGCCTCGGCGCGGATCGCCGGCGACGAGATCGTGCTCAACGGCCAGAAGATCTGGACCAGCTACGCCGACAAGGCGGACTGGATGTTCGGCATCTTCCGGACCGACACCGGCGGCAAGAAGCAGGAGGGCATCACGTTCCTCCTGCTCGACATGGCGCAGCCCGGCGTCGAGGTCCGGCCGATCCAGCTGATCAGCGGCGCGTCGCCGTTCTGCGAGGTGTTCTTCACCGACGCGCGGGCGCACACCCGCGACATCATCCACGGCGTCGGCAACGGCTGGACGGTGGCCAAGGCGCTGCTCGGCCACGAGCGCACGATGATCGGCGACGTGTTCGGCCCCAGCGGCCGCGGGCGCGAGGTCACGGCCGGCAACCCGCTGGTCGAGCTGGCGCGCGCCTGCCTCGGCGAGGACGCCGGCCGGATCGCCGATCCGGTGCTGCGCGACCGCATCACCCAGGTCACGATGGACGAGCGCTGCTTCGCGCTGACCATGCAGCGCAACGCCGATGCCGCCCGGGCCGGACACAAGCCGGGGCCGGAGTCCGCGATCTTCAAGATCTACGGCAGCGAGCTCCACCAGCGCCGGCACGAGCTGATGCTCGCGCTGCGCGGGCCGCAGTGCCTGGGCTGGGACGGTGCCGGCTTCGACGCGCCCGGGCTGGCCCAGACCCGCGAGTGGCTGTTCTCCCGGGGCCTCACCATCGCGGGCGGCACCAGCGAGATCCAGCTCAACATCATCGCCAAGCACGTGCTCGCCCTGCCCGACTGAGACCACCGGATCGTCGAGGCACCGCCCCCCGGCGGGTCCACCCTGGCGATGTCCGGGTTTGCGCCGTATCATCCAGAGCGAGTGGATCCAGAGCCCCCGGGGAGGGAGCGAGATGTGCGCACGGTTTGCTGGCAAGGCCAACAAGATTCCAGCGGCTGTCTCGGTTGCTGGAGCGATCACCGCTGGAACACCGCTCCTCGCGCGAGGCGCTGATCTCCGATGACGGCTCGCAGCCACCTCGAGCGAGCGCGTGCCCGGAGCGAGGAGGCCGAGCTTCGCCATCGCGTCACCGTCGGGCTTCGCGATCTGCTCCATCGAGCAGCCATCCAGCGACGCGTACGGTCAGCGGCGGGGCAAGCGCAGCCCAGCGAGAGCATCGTGGATCTGCTGACTCGTCTTGTCGTCGGATGGCCGGAAGCGATGCGGCGGTATCTGTTCGACCACCTGGGTCAGATCCTGGCACTGCAGCAGCAGCAACAGCAGCAGCAACAAGAGCAGCAACGACAGGAACAGCAACGGCAGGAACAGCAACGGCAGGAACAGCAACAGCAACAGCAGCAGCCGGTGGAGGAACTGCTCCGCGCGCAACTGGTCGACCGTTCGCGGGCGACGCAGGCTGCGGCCGACCTGGCGCGCCATACGCTGAGCATTCTCGAGGACATCGTCGCCGGCGAGCCTCGCCACCATGACTGGATGAGCGAGAGCCGCGGTCCCGTCCAGTTCGCGATCTACAGTCCACAGGTACTCGCGCGCGGATCGGATTTCACGCTGGACCTCTGGGCATTCTTGCTCGAGCAGCGCGACAAGGTCGAAACGCTCGCGAAGCGGATGGGGCAGCACGCAATGGCGGAGTTCGGCGTTGCTGGCGTCGATGAACCGACCGTGTTCGGGGTCGAGGTTCGGTCTCCGGAGCTCGAGATCTTGCGACCGCGCCGGATGCTGGTGTGGAAGGGACAGGAGACCGTGGAGTCCTTCGAGTGCAAGATCGCGAAGTCTGTTCCGAGATACCATTCGATCCACGGACTGGTGACCATCACGATCTCGGGGCTCATGATTGCCAATATCAGATTCAGCCTGCTGGTGCAGCCATTGCCCGACGCCGGCCGCCATGCACCCTGGCAGACACCAGGGCGAGCCATCACGGCATTTGCGTCGTATGCCAGTGAAAACCGGATCGACGTACTGCGATGTCTTCAGGGAATTCAGAAGGGCGCCCCCTATCTCGATATCTTCATCGACATCGATCGACTGCGGTCCGGAGACGACTGGCTGGAGAAGGTCTCTGCCTTCATCTCCACGAGCGACGTGATGTACCTGTTCTGGTCCACGGCTGCGTCGAGGTCCCGCTGGGTGACCGGGGAGTGGAAGGAGGGCCTGCAACAGAAGGGCCTGCAGTTCATCGACCCGTGTCCGCTCGAGAGCCCGGAGCTGGTACCGCCGCCGCCGGAGCTCGCCGCCCTCCACTTCCATGATCGGTACCTCATCCACCTGCTTGCCCAGCAGCACGTCGATCAGAGGAAGGGGCCCCCGAAGCCCTGAATCCTCGCCCGCCGAGACGGCTCCCGGCATCGAGCGCCCGGGCAGCGGACATCACCGCGGCGCCGTGACATCCTTCGGCGCGGAGGCATCGATGCGCACCGTCCTCTCGCTCCTGGTCTTGACCATGCTGTTCACTGCATCCGGCCGCGCGGCGCCGCCGGAAGCCCACCCGATGAAGATCGGGATCATCGGCACCGGACGCATCGGCGGGGCGCTCGCGAAGCTGTGGGTCGCCGCCGGGCACGAGGTGCTGATCTCGTCGCGCCATCCCGACGAGCTCAGGCCGCTGGCCAAGCAGCTGGGCCCCCGGGCACGCGTCGGGACGCCCAAGGAGGCGGCCAGCTTCGGCGACGTCGTCCTGGTCTCGGTCCCGTACAAGGCGCTCCCCGAGCTCGGGCGCGATCTCAAGGCCGAGCTCGCGGGCAAGATCGTCCTCGACACCTGCAATCCGTACCCGGGGCGCGACGGCGACATGGCCAACGAGGCGCGCAAGAAGGGGACCGGGGTCGCCGATCCCGAGTTTCTGCCCGGCACGCGCCTGGTCCGCGCGTTCAACGCGATCAACGCCGGCAGCCTGGCCAGCGAGGCGCACCGCAAGCCGCCGCTGGTGGGGATCCCGCTCGCCGGCGACGACGCCGAGGCCCTGCGGGTCGCCCAGCGCCTGGTGACCGACGCCGGGTTCGACCCCGTGGTGGTGGGGGGCCTGGCGCGCGCCCGGGAGTTCGACGTCGGGACGCCGGTCTACACCAAGCTGCTCACCGGGGCGGAGCTGCGGAAGGCGCTCGGTCCGTCGAAGCCGTGACCCCGGGGGGGGCCGCCGGTGCGGGGGCGCCGCATAGCGAGCCGCTGCGCCGCGGCTCCGATACAATGGGCGGCGAGATGGCTCCGGAGCGCTACGGCTCGTATCGGGTGTACGAGCAGCTCGGCAAGGGCGGGATGGCCACGGTGCATCGCGCCGAGCAGGACACGCCGCAGGGCGTGCGCCAGGTCGCGCTCAAGCGCATGGTGCCGACCCTGGACCGCCGGTCCGTGGCGCTGTTCCTCGACGAGGCCCGGCTGCTGCGCTACCTGCAGCATCCGAACATCCCCGAGACCTACGACTCGGGCCGGGTGTTCGGCACCTACTTCATCGCGATGGAGTACATCCCCGGCCGGACGCTCAAGGACCTCATCACCCACTGCCGGACCACGGTCGGTCCGGTGCCCCAGCCGATCGTGCTCAACCTGGCGACGCAGCTGTGCGACGCCCTCGACTACGCGCACAAGCGGTGCGACGAGCAAGGCCGGCCGCTCGGCATCATCCACCGCGACGTCACGCCCGCCAACCTCATCCTCGCCCCGACCGGGGTCCTCAAGCTGGTCGACTTCGGCCTCGCCAAGGCCCGGCCGGCGACCGAGCCCAGCGTGGCCGGTGTGATCAAGGGCAAGCTCGGCTACGTGGCCCCGGAGTACACCCGGGGCGAGCTCGATCACCGGGCCGATCTGTGGGCGGTCGGCATCATCATGTACGAGCTGCTCACCGGCGGCCGGCAGCTGTTCGACGCGCCGGACGCCGTCGACACGCTCGCCCGCGTGCGCTCGCTGCCGATCCCGCGCCCCTCGCTCGGCAATCCCGAGGTCCACCCCGACATCGACGACGTCGTGATGAGCGCGCTCGAGCGCGATCCGCGGCAGCGCTGGCCCTCGGCCGCCTCGATGCGCGACCGGGTCCGCGCGGTGAGCGCCCGGCTCGGCGCCCCGGCCGACGATCGGCGCGTCATCGAGTGGGTCGACTCGGCGTTCGAGCAGAAGACGCGCCGCGCGGCGCAGCTGACGCCGATGATGCCGATGCCGGCGTTCGCGCCCGCCCCGGCGGACCCGACCCCGAGCGCCGCCCCGACGCCGGCCCGGTTGCCGCCCGCGCCGCAGCGCAACCTCGCCCGGGTCATCGTCCTGGTGGTGCTGATCCTCGCCGTGCTCGGCGGCCTCGCGTGGACGCTCGCGCGCTAGATGAGGGGCTACGAGCCGCCGAGCTCGATCTCGACGTGATGGTCCTGCCGGTCGTCCTGCAGCGGGATCCGGTGGTTGGCTTGCTCGATGCCATCGCACACCACGCGGCTGATGGTGCCGCCGAGGTTCTTGACCTGGAGGTGATAGAACGTCTGGCGATGGCGGTAGTGCACGGTCAGGTCACGCCAGGCCCGGGGGAGGCGCGGTTCGATCCGTAGCTGGTCGACCTCGAGGTGGATGCCGAGCAGCGACTCGGTCACGAGCTGGTACATCCAGCTGGCCGAGCCGGTGTACCAGGTCCAGCCACCGCGTCCGGCGTGCTGCGGGTTGGTGTAGACGTCCGCCGCGACGACGTACGGCTCGACCTTGTACACCGCGATCGCGGCCTCGCTGTTGCCGTGGTGGAGCGGGTTGATGAGATCGAACAGCTCCCAGGCGCGCGCCGCGTCGCCGGCCGCTGCGAACGCCATCGCGGTCCACACGGCGGCGTGGGTGTACTGGCCGCCGTTCTCGCGGACGCCGGGCACGTAGCCCTTGATGTAGCCCGGTGTCAGCTCGGAGGTGTCGAACGGCGGGTCGAACAGCTGGATGACGCCGAGGTCGCGGCGAACGAGGCGGCGGTCGACGGCGTCGAGCGCAAGCCTGGCACGCTCGGGATCGCCCGCGTGGGACAGCGCGGCCCAGCTCTGGGGCAGCGAGTCGATCTGACACTCGGGGTTCGTGGCCGAGCCGAGCGGTTCGCCGTCGTCGAAGTAGGCGCGGCGATACCACGCGCCATCCCAGGCGTGCTCGTCGATGCTGCCGCGCAGGCGCGCCGCCTCGGTCGTGCAGGTCTCGGCGAACGCGTCGTCGCCGCGGCGCCGCGCGACCGCGGAGAACTGCACCAGCACGTCATGAAGGAAGAACGCGAGCCAGACGCTCTCGCCCTTGCCGAGCGCGCCGACCAGGTTCATCCCGTCGTTCCAGTCGCCGCTGCCCATCCGCGGCAGGCCGTGGGCGCCGAACGTGAGGCCGTGCTTGATCGCGCGCACGCAGTGCTCGTAGAGCGACGCCGACTCGTCGGACCGCGCCGGCAGGTCGTAGTAGCTGTCCTCGTCCTGCTTGACCAGCCGGCCGTCGAGGAACGCGACCTTCTCGTCGAGCACGCCGGTGTCGCCGAGCGCGTGCACGTAGCGGCAGGTCGCGTACGGCAGCCACAGGTAATCGTCGGAGATGTGGGTGCGCACGCCGCGGCCGAGCGGCGGGTGCCACCAGTGCTGGACGTCGCCCTGTGGGAACTGGCGACTTGCCGCGCGCAGGAGCTGTTCGCGCAGGACCGCCGGCTCGGCGTGGACCAGCGCCATCGCATCCTGGAGCTGGTCGCGAAACCCGTACGCACCGCCGGACTGATAGAACCCGCTGCGCGCCCACAGCCGGCACGCGAGCACCTGATACAGCAGCCAGCCGTTGACCAGGAAGTTCACCGCGCGGTCGGGGGTCTGCACGTTGACCGCACCGAGCGTACGGTTCCAGTGCGCCCACACGCCCTCGAGGGCGATCCGCGCCGGCTCGGTCCCGCGGAACCGGGTGACCAGGTGGCGGGCGTCCGCCAGATCGCGGCCGGAGCCGAACGTGAACGCGATCTCGCGCTCCTGGCCGTCAGCGAGCTCCAGGATCACGCGCATCGCCAGGCACGGATCGAGTCCGGCGCCGACCCGGCCGGACAGCCGCGCGCGCTGCATGCAGGCCGGCCGCACGGGGCTACCATTGCGGCCGAGCACCTCGAGGCGATCGCCGGTGACCGTGCGCGGGTCCTCGCTGCAATCGAGGAACGCGATCCGCGCCGCGAACTCGCTGTTGTAGGCGTTCCGCGCGAACAGGCCGCCGGTCCGGGCGTCGAGCTCGGTCACGATGTGCGGCAGGTGGGTCGCGCGTGCGGTGCCGAGCACCAGCTCGAACAGCCCGGTGATCGCCAGCCGGCGCTGACGGCCCGAGCGGTTGCGCACCTTGAGCACCAGGAACTTGATCGGCGCGTCGGTCGCGACGTAGGTCCATAGCTCGCTCGCGATGCCGCGCTCGCTGACCTCGAACACGCTGTAGCCGAACCCATGCCGGCTGATGTAGGGCGCCGCGGCGGTGACCGGCAGTGGCGTCGGCGACCACACGTGGCCGTCGTCCTCGTCGCGCAGGTACAGCGCCTCGCCGCTCGGGTCGCCGACCGCGTCGTTGTGCCACGGCGTCAGCCGGTAGCCGTGCGCGTTCTCGCACCAGGTGTACGCGCTGCCGCTCTCGCTCACGATGCTGCCGAACCACGGGTTCGCGAGCACGTTGACCCACGGCGCCGGCGTGCGCCGATCACGGGTCGTCGTGATGACGTACTCGCGGCCGTCGGGCGTGAACCCACCGAGGCCGTTGAAGTCGACGAGATCGGGGCGGACGAACGGCGCGAGGCTCGGCGCGATCGCCGATCCGGGGGTCGGGGCGGACGGCTCGGCGTGCTCGTACGCAGGGAGGACGCGCGGGCTCGCTTGCAGGACCGGCGGCAGCTCGGCGCGCGGCTTGCGCTCGAGTTGCTCGGCGAGCGTCCCGGCGGAGTCGGCGACGATCACCCGGGCGACCGTCTGCATCAGCATCTTGTCATCCTCGGAGATCTGCTCGCTGCGCCGCACGAAGATACCGCCGGGCTTGTCGAGCGGGCTCTCACTCGCCGCGATCGCCGACATGATCTCGTCGTGCAGGACCTGGCGATAGCCCGACGGATCTTCGTTCCAGACCACGAGGTCGGCGGTGAGGCCCTTGAGTCGCCAGTAGGCGTGGGCCTTGACGAGCTGGCGCACGAGCTCGATGCGCGCGACGTCCGCGATCCGGACCAGCACGATCGGCAGGTCGCCGGAGATCCCGTACGCCCATAGCCCGGATTGCCCGCCGCGGTTGCGCGCGAGCAAGCTGCTGGGCGCGCGCAGCGTCGGGTTCGCATAGAGCACGTTGCTCGCGAGCCGCTCGTACAGCTGGGTGTCGGCGCTGGTCGCTTCGAGCCGGCGCTGCACGACCTGGCTGTGGGTCCACGACAGCTCGAACACGCGATCCGCCGCGTGGCGGTCACGATACTTCTCGATCAGTCCGAGCGCGGCGTCGCGGGTCTCCGCGATCCCGGTGACCACGTGGATCCGCGCGGTCCCATCGGGCTCGAGCACGACGCGGTTGCGGATCGCGACGATCGGATCGAGCACCGAGCCGCCGCTGTCGGTGAGCGCCGCCTGGTGCATGGCGATCGGGTCGATCACCGAGCGGCCGCGGCCGATGAACGCCGCGCGCGAGGTCTCGTACGACGGCTCGCCGCCGGCGGTGCCGTGCACCGTCATCAGGTGGATCATCCACGGCGGCCGCTCGCCCTTCGACCGCGGCCGCCGCGTGCACACGATTGCCTGGTGACGGCGGAGGATCTCGGTCTGCACGAACAGGTTGGAGAACGCCGGGTGCGCTGCGTCGGCGGCGGGATGGGCGATCACGACCTCGGCGTAGCTCGTCAGCTCGATCGTGCGGGCCATGCGGCCACGGTTGGTCAGGCTGATCCGGCGCAGCTCGATGTCGTCCTCGGGCGAGATGCTGATCTCGACGTGGGTGTCGATGTCGTGATCGACGCGCCGGAATTCCGCGCGGCCCTGCGAGAAGATCGCCTCGTAGCTGGTGCCGCGGGCGAGCGTCGGGTGGTGCGCGATCGACCAGCACGCCGGCGCCGCGGGGCTGCCCGACGGTGCGGCGGACGTGACATCGCGCAGGTAACCGAACGTGCCCCAGCAGTCGCGCGTCGGATCCTCGTGCCAGCGCGTCACCGCGAGATCCCGCCACCGGCTGTAGCCGCCACCCGCATTGGTGATCGCCACGTGGTAGCGACCGTTGGACAGCAGGTGGACCTCGGGCGCCGGCGTGTTCGGCGTGGTGAACACACGCATGTCCTCCTCGGTGTCGCCGGCGGCGACCGACGAGACCTCGGCGGGGTGCGGAAAGATCGCGAGCGCGCGTGGCACGTGCTCCTGGAGCAGCAGCTCGGTCGCGCGAAAGCTCGGCGCGGCAGCGAACCGGCGCTGCATCGGCCGGCCGAGCAACGTGTACGCGATCGCGAGCAGCGTCATGCCCTGGTGGTGCGCCATGACGGAGCGCACGACGACGTGATCCCTGTCGGTCGGCACGCGCGAGGCCGTGTAGTCCACCGCCTCGTAGAACCCGTACGGGCCGAGCTGGCCGGTGCGCGCCAGCTCGTGCAGGTTCGCGCAGGCAGCCCGGGGTGCGACCATCAGGGCGAGCGCGCTCGCGTACGGCGCGATCACCAGATCGTCGGCGAGCCCGCGCTTGAACCCCAGGCCCGGCACGCCGAACGCGCGATACTGATAATTGAGCTGCGCGTCCGTCTTGTAGTAGCCAGACTCCGACACACCCCACGGCACGCCGCGCTCGCGTCCGTACGCGATCTGGCGCTCGACGACCGCGCGGTACGTCTCGTCGAGCAGCGTGCCGTCGTAGGTCGGCATCACCAGCAGCGGCATCAGGTACTCGAACATCGAGCCGCTCCACGACAGCAGCGCCGGCCTGCCGTGCGACGTCGTGAGCTGGCGGCCGAAGCTGAACCAGTGGTCCTGCGGCAGCTTGCCCTGGGCGATCGCGACGAAGCTCGCGAGGCGTGCCTCGGAGGCGAGCAGATCGTAGAAGCTCGCGTCGAGCCGATGATCCGCGACGCTGAAGCCGATCGCGAGCAGGTGGCGCGCGCGATCGTAGAGGAACTCGTAGTCGAGATCCGCGAGCTCGCGGCACCGGAGCGCGAGCGCCCGGAGCTCGCCGAGCCGCTCGGCGGCGCGCTCGGCCGCGCGGACCACCGCGCCGTGCAGGGCCGGCTCGCCGGTGGCCACAACGGACCGATCGAGGCCCACGGTGTCGGCGAGCGTGAGCGGCCCATCGAGCAGCGCGCGGACCGTGGGGTCTCCGGCCGGCGGCAGCTCGACCCACGGGGCGAGCAGGACGAGCTCGTGGACCAGCCGGGAACGGTGGGCGTCGAACGCGCGCGCCCACCAGATCGCCTCGGCAGCGCTTCGCGCCTCGAGCACGCGGATCAGGTCCTGTGCCCGGGGCCCGGCGCGCTGGAGCACGGCGTATGCCTCCGCGGTGGTTCGCACCTCGCAAGCGAGCTCGGTGCGCAGGTGCGCCAGCTCGCGCACGACCTCGGGCCAGGTCGCGGCGAGCTCCGCGACGACCTCGAGCGCGTCACCCAGCCCGGTCAGCGTCGGTCGCGCCTCGCGGTCGGCCAGTTCATCGAGGCCTCCGGCGAGCGTCAACAGGTGACCGGCCAGGTTGCCGCTGTCGACCGTCGACACGTAGAGCGGGCGCAGCGGCTCGAGCGTCGTCGTGTCGTACCAGTTGTAGAAGTGGCCGCGGTAACGCTGCATGCGATCGAGCGTGGCGAACGTCTGCGTCGTCCACGCGATCAGCTCGCCGGCGGACAGATAACCGAAGTCATACGCCGCGAGGTTGCCGATCAGCGACATCCCGATGTTCGTCGGCGAGGTCCGATGCGCCGCGCCGCGCGGCGGATCGTCCTGCACGTTGTCGGGCGGCAGGAACTGGTCGCCGGCGGTGACGTGGACCTCGAAGAATCGCCAGGTCCGGCGCGCGACCGTGCGCAGGAACGTGCGCTCCGCCGCAGCGAGCTGCGGCCCGGCCGCGGTCATCGGCCGGCTCAGCCACCACGACCACACCGGCGCGAGCGCCCACGCTGCGAGCAACGGCGCCGCCGCGATCGCGGCCTCGGGCTCGAGCCATCCGACCGCGGACGCCGCGACCGCCGGCCCGATCCACATCGTCGCCAGCGAGCCGCCGAGGCCGCCGCGTGCGGTGCGCTGGGCGTCGCGCGCGGTGCGCCACTCGAGCAGCTTGCGGTGGGTGACGGCCACCCGCAGCGCGGCTCTCGCGATCGCGTCGAGTGACTGCAGCGCGTCGTACGGCAGACACGCGAGCAAGAACCCGTCGCGTGCGAGCGCCTGCGCGAACCCGGCAACCACCTCGCGGACGTGCCCGGCGAGCGGCTGATCGGGCGGCGGGCGCGCGAGCGCGCCGAGCGCCGCGACCACACTCGGCGCGATCGCGATCGCGAGCACGGCCAGCGTCGCGACCCACGCCGCGCCCTGCGTCCAGCCCACTGCCAGCAGCGTCACCAGCGCCACGGGCATCACGCTGCGGCGCAGGTTGTCGAGCACCTTCCACTGCGATAGCCCCGAGATCGGATTCGCGACCCGCGCGCCACGGCCGGGGACGCGCCGCAGGAGCCACGCCATGATCTGCCAGTCGCCGCGGATCCAGCGATGCCGGCGGCTGATGTCGGCCGCGTGACTCGATGGAAAATCCTCGACGAGCAACACGTCGCTGACCAGGCCCGAGCGCGCGTACGCACCTTCGAGCAGGTCGTGGCTCAGCACCCGGTCGTCGGGGAGCCGGCCGCCGATCGCGCGCTGCACGGCGTCGAGGTCGTAGATGCCCTTGCCGATGAACGAGCCCTCGTCGAACACGTCCTGGTAGACGTCGGACACGGCGCGGGTATATGGATCGATGCCGGCGCGGCCGCCGAACAGCCGCGCGAACCGCGACCGCGAGATGCTCGCCATGGTCGCGCCGACCCGCGGCTGCAAGATCCCATAGCCCTCGGTGATCCGGCCGCGGACTTCGTCGAACCATGGCCGGTTGAGCGGGTGCGCCAGCGTGCCTGCGAGCAGGCGCGCCGCGTCGCGCGGCAGGCCGGTGTCGGCGTCGAGCGCGATCACGTACTTGATGCCGGCCAGGCCCGCGGCCGGGCCGATCACGGTGGTGAACAGCCCGAGCTCGCCGCGCAGCGCCGCATTGAGCTGCTCGAGCTTGCCGCGCTTGCGCTCCCAGCCCATCCACAGCTTCTCGCGCGGGTTCCACTGCCGCGCGCGGTGAAACAGGAAGAACCCGCACGACTGCGACGCCTGGTACTTCACGTTGAGCGCCATGATCGCTGCGCTCGCTCGCTGCACGAGCGCGGCGTCGCCACCGTCGACCTCGGTCGTCGCGTCGCGGAGGTCGGTGACCAGCGCGAACGCGAGGTTGGCATCGCGATTCGCGAGGAAGCGGACCTCGAGGGCCTCGACCAGCTCGTCGATCTCGTCGACATCGGTCAACATCGCCGGCACCGCGACCAGGGTCCGGTGGTCCGCGGGGATGCCGCTCGAGAAATCGAGCCGCGGCAGGATCTGCGGCGTCACGATCAGGGTTGCGGCCCAGTGCACCAGCGAGACCGCCAGCTCGCTGGCACACAGCACGGCGAGCGCGCACCACGCGACGCTCGGCGCGAGTGGCGCGAGCTGCACGAGTGCGAGCGCAGCGATCGCCGTGACGAGCGCGACCGCGCCGCCGTAGACAGCATTCCGCAGCGCGCCGCCGGTGCGGCGCACGATCTGCCCCAACGACCGCCGCATCGCGACGGAGCGCTCGAGCTGGCGGCGGCCCGCGTCGATGAGGAAGTAGCCGACGTGCGCAGCGCGGCCGGTGCGGTCGCTCGCGAGCCGGATCGCGGCACGCGCGACGTCGTCCTCGGATCGCGTGCTGCGCCGCGCGATCGCCTCGACGGTACGGCGATAGCGGTCGCGGGTCGCGAAGTCCATCGCACCGTACCCGGGATCGCCGCGCAGCGTGCGCTCGACCACGCTCATCGCCTCGACGAAGTCGCGCCAGTCGGTGGCACCCAGGAACCGCAGGCTACCGATGCTGTTGCCGATCAAGACCTGGTCGGCCGCCTGGCTCTGTGCGGCGAGCTCGAACACGTGCTCGACGGTCTGGCCCGACTCGGCGAGGCGATGTTCGAGCCACGACATCGGAAATGTCAGCGCGGATCCCTGGGCCTGTACGCGGCTCGCGAGCTCGGCGACGAACGCGCTGGTGAGCGGCGGGTTCGCCCCGACCAGCTCGGCCAGCACGAGGACCACGTCCGTCGGGTTCGCCGCCGCGGCGGTCAACATCCTGGCGACCCAGTGCGCGGCGGCCTCGCGATCGTGGCGCCCGGCGGTGATCGCCATGGCGACGCGGCGCAGGTTCTCGAGCAGCGCAAGCCGCAACATGATCGGGATCGCCCACAGCTCGCCGAGCTGCAACGGCCGGATCTCCTGGTACGACGCGACGAACGCGCGCAGCCCCTCGGCATCGACCCGGCCATGCGCGTGCGAGATCAGCTCGAGTGCGATGTGGTAGACGCGCGGCGTGCCGGGCACGGGCGAGTTGGCGAGCCGCGGCAACTCGCGGTGGTACGCGCGCGGCAGGTGCCGGCGCGCCGTGCGGATCTGCTCCTCGATCAGGTGGTAGTTGTCGATGAACCACTCGGCGGCCGGCGTGATCTGGCGGCCGCGCTGCACCGCATCGGTGATCAGGGTATACGCGTTGCGCAGGACGACTTCATTGTCGCCAAGCCGCACGAGCAGCCAGTCATCGTGGCCTGGCACCGAAGCAAGCTCGTGCCAGCCGGCGATCGCGCGTGCGTGGCGCCCGAGCTGGCTGACGCTGAACAGCTCCGCGCGCATCGGCGACTCGTGGAGCCGCTCGCCAGCCGCGCCGTCGGTCACCCGACGCTTCGACTTGCGGGCCGGAGATGGTTCGAGGGGGCGCTGCACGAAAAACACCGAGCGCTGCGTTCGGTGCGCGCAAGCGGCGAGTCCGTGTACCATGGACGACGCGGCGACACCGCCGTGACCTTCTCCTCGAATTGATTGATATGGTACTTCATCTTGATTGAATAGCGTGTGATGACCGCACACGGCTCGCGCCGGCTACCAGCGCGCGACGTGGAGCCGGCGGCGGGCGGCGTCGTCGTACAGCGCGGCGCGCAGCCAGACCTGTCCGAAGCTCGCGCGATCGACCGCGCGGCGCGTGCCGGTCATCGTGCGGCCGGCGGCGTGGGCGAGCGCGGCGAGATCGCGCAGCGCATCGGCGCCACCGCCGAGCGAGCGGTCGGCGAGCGCGGCGGCGTCGCGCTCGAGCTCGGCGAGGGCGTGGACCGGCAGCGTGCCGAGCCCGCCGAGCACGACGCGCTCGACGCGGCGGCGCAGCGGCTCGAGCAGGTCGTCATCGCCGGCGTCGGCGGCGGGTGGCGCGATGACCGGCGCGGCCGCCGGCTTCGCGGCCGCGCCGGCCACGGCGGGCAGCCGGTCGTGGTGGAGGTTGGCGCGGCCGTGCCAGACCTCGGGCAGCGCGAGGCGGGTCTCGCCGGGAGCCGGGCCGAGCGCGAGTAGCTCGAGCCGGCCGGCGGACGCGAGCCGGACCCGGCCGATCGCGCGGACGCGCAGGCCGTGTGCGGCGGCGAGCGCCGCGAGGTTGTCGCGGGCGGGCAGCGCGCGATCGACGAGCGCGGTCGTGAGCCGGAGCGCGCGGCCGGACACCACGAGGGCGGGCTGCGGGCCGCCGGCGATGGTGCCCTCGACGAACACCAGGTCCCAGCCGGCGGGGCGCAGCTCGTCGGGCGCGCCGTCGTGGGCGGCGACCGCGGCGAGCTGGTCGGCCAGCGGCACGGCCCAGCGCGCCGCGATCAGCGGGTGGTCCCAGCGCGATGGCTCGCTCGCTCGCACCGCGCGCACGCGCTGGCCCGCGCCGAGCCGGCCGTCGGCCGAGGCCGTGGCGTCGGACAGGAACAGCCCGGCGCGCGACAGCTCGCGATGCGGCAGCACGGCATCGCCGAGCCCCGACGCAGCGTCGTAGGCCGCGGCCGCGCGCGCCGCGTCGCCGGGGGCGATGTCGGCGCGGGTGTAGATCGCGCCGCGGTCGTCGATCAGGTAGGTGACGGCGCCGGCGTACCCGGTGCGCGCGACGACCGCCTCGGTGAACAGGCCGCGCAGGTGGAGGTTGCCGGCGGGCTCGTAGTCGCGCCGCGCCGTGCCGACGAGGCCGGGGGTCGCGTCGCCGGCCGCGAGCGCCCAGGCGACCGCGAGCGCGTCGCGCAGATCGCCGGTGAGCACGCGCAGCGAGAACCCGGGGCGATCGGCGCGCAGATCGCGGATCGAGCGCAGCACGCGGGTCTGCGCGGCGGCCAGCCGGTGCAGGCCGGCGCCGCGGCAGGCGTGGATCGCGCGCAAGAGCTCGGTCTGGACGAACGCCCCGGCGGCCTCGGCGCCGGTGGCGAGCAGCTCGGCGCACACGGTGAACGCCCGGTGCGCCTCGGTGCTCGGCGGGGCGGCGACCGACGGTGCGCGGACCGCGCGCGCATCTGCGGCGGCACCCGGTGGCAGCGGCGCGTCCGCCTCGCCGGCCGCCGCGGGGTCGGGGACCGCCGGCTCGAGCACCGCGACCACCGCCGCGATGTGCAGGCAGCGCGGCTGCAGCAGGCACGAGCACCGGAGGTCGCCGGGCGCGTGGATCACCGCCGGGGCAGTCACGGTCTCGCCCCGGTCGGTCTGCACCGTCCAGCCGCCGCCCTGCTCGGTCCAGGTCCAGCGCTCGGCGAGGCCGGGGTCGGCGTCGAGCTTCTTGATGAGGCGCGCCGGGACGCCGGCGATCAGCGCGGCAGCGGCGGCGGGAGCGATCGTGGGCCTCACCGGATCCGGTCTCCGATCCAGCGCGCCAGCTCGAGCGGGGTCAGCGCCGCGATCGGCATGCCGGCGCCGACCAGCTGCTCGGCGATCTGGACCTGGTAGCGCGGCGCGCCGCGGTCGTCGAGCGCCGCCAGCCCCAGGCAGGTGACCTCGGACTCGACCAGCGCGCGGACCTCGCCGACCAGGGCATCGACCGCGAAGCCCTCCTCGAAGTCGCTGACCACGATCACGAGCGTGCGCCGCGGCACGCCGATCAAGCCGCGCGCGTAGCGCAGCGCGTTCGCGATGTGGGTGCCGCCGCCGACCGAGACCTCGAGCAGCAGCGCGAGCGGATCCGCGGCGTGCTCGCTGAGGTCGATCACCTCGGTCGAGAACGCCACGAAGCGGACCGAGATCCACGGCACGGCCGACAGGATCGCCGCCATCATCGCGCTGTGGATCACCGACGGCTCCATCGATCCCGAGACGTCGACGACGAGCACGACGTCCCACGCGACGTGGCGCCGGCTGCGCTGCCGGAAGTACAGCCGCTCGGGGACGAGCGTGACGGTGCCGCCGTCGACCCGCGCGCGCGCGAGGTTGGCGGCGATGGTGCGCGGCAGGTGCAGCACCCCGGTGCGGCGGCGGATCGCCCGCTGGAGCGGCGGGCCGTGGAGCGCCGGCCGCACGCGGATCGCGAGCTCGCGGACCAGCTCGTCGACCACGTGGCGGAGCAGCGCGCGCAGCCGGTCGAGCTGGGCCTCGCCGAGGCCGCCCTTGAGCGCCAGCACCTGCTCGAGCAGCTCGACCGAGGGCGTGACGTGACCGGGATCGAGCTCGAGCAGCGCGCCGACCCGGCCGGCGGCCGCGGCCCTGGCGGCGACCTGCTCGAACACACCGGCGCCGAACAGCGCCTCGATCTCGTCGCGCCACGCGCGCACGGTGGGGTACGCGCCATCGCCGCCGTCGCCGCCACCACCGCCGAGCTCGTCGAGCGAGCCCTCGCCGTGGCCCTGGCCGTAGAGCTCGTCGAGCGCGCGGCCGGCGCGCCGCGCAGCCGGCTGCATCGCGGCGCGCTCCTGGCCGAGGATCAGCCGCCAGCGATCGCGCACCGAGAGACCGTGCTCGGGGACCGGCGGGCGCGCGGCGGCCGCGACCGCCAGCGGACCGGGCTCGATCGCCGGACGCGGGATGCGCGCCATCGCGTCGCGCCCCGCGCGGTCGGCGGCGGCCGCCGCGGCCATGCGCTCGGGCGCGATCGAGGTCATGACGTCGAGGCCATGGCCGCGGGCGTCGGACGCCCCGAGCCGGTCGCCGAGCGCGCGCAGGAGCCGCCGGCGCGCCGCCGCCGACAGCACCTCGAAGCCATCGCGCAGCGCCGCCACCCGCGACAGGAAGTCCGGGTCGGCGAGCTGCTCGACGCGGGCGATCAGCTCGTCGAGGAACACCGGCGCCGCCTCGAACAACGGACCGGCGATGGCGAGCGCGCCGCGCAGCCGCCCCGCGAGCCGGGCCCGGCCGTCGCCGTCGACCGCGGCGTCGACCCAGCCGCCGATCGCCACCGCGAGCGCCTCGGCCGGCTGCGCGCCGATCATGACCTGGACCACCGCGGCCGCCCCGCCGATCACCGGCGCGCCGGTGCGCGCGAGCTCGGCGACCGACCAGCGCAGCCGGCCGTCGCCGAGCCCATGATGCTCGGGCCGGTCCAGCACGCGGACCAGCTCGGCGAGCGCGCGGGCGTCATCGAGCGAGTCGGAGCCGGCGAGCCCGAGCACGGATGCCACGGCCGCGCCGAGCACCGCCGCGCGATCCACCGCCGGGGCGACGAACGCGTCGATCTCCCCCGGCACCGCGTCGGCGGGCCCCGGCAGACCGACGACGTGGCCGGCGAGCACGCGGTCGAGCAGCGCGACCAGCGCGATCAGCTCGCCGAGCGCCGCATCGGCCCGTCGCGGCCCGGCGAGCTCGGCCAGCCAGTCGGCCGCGAGCTCACCCGCACCGGCCTCGGCCGCTGCCTCGGTGAGCGCGATCCGCGCCGCGACGGCGAGCCGGTCGGCGGCGGCCAGCCGGGCCCGCTCGGCGCGCAGCGCACCCGCCGCGGCCTGGCGCAAGGTCACGCCGCGCCGCCCCGCGAGCTCGATCATCGCGTCGGTCGCCGCGGTCCGCTGGATCCGCCACACCACGGTCAGCGGCTCGACGCCGCCGGGCGCGGCCGAGGCGAGCTGGCTGGCGTACGGCACGCCGCACGCGCGCAGCCGGCACAGCGCGACGTGGCGCCGGCGATCGAGCGGTGAGCGCAGCGGATCGAGCCGGACGTCCTCGGTCTCGCGCGGCTCGGCCGGCAGCCGGAGCTCGGCGAGCAGCGCGGCGACGTGGGGCCCCAGGCCCGAGCGCGGCGTGCCCGCGGCGAGCCGGCCCCGCCGGGTGCCGACCAGCACCGGCTCCATCGCCCGCGCGACCACGCGGCCGCGCCCGAGCAGCTCGCCCTGGGTCAGCGCGGTCTGCACCGCCTCGACCAGCTCGCGCCGGCCCGGCGCCGCGAGCCCGCGCAGCTGCGCCAGCGCCATCGCGACCTCGGTCGCCGCGTGCGCGTCCGGCACGCTCGCCGGCAGGCCGCGCGCGCGGATCCCGCGCGTGATCTCGACCAGGCACGCCGCGACCAGCGCGCCGACGTCGCCGCCATCGCGCAGCGTCTCCCACAGCCGCTGCTGCCACGCCGGATCGCGGATCCCCGCCGGGTACCCGGAGCGCGCGTCGAGCAGATCGAAGCCGTACGGGATCAGCGACGAGACGATCTCGACGCGCGCCGCGGCCGCCGAGGCCGGCGGTGGCTGCCACAGCCGCGGCTCGGGCAGCAGCGCCGCCGCGTGAAACGCGCCGACGATCGCCGCGACCCGCCCGGGGATCCGCGCGATCGCCTCGCGCATGTGGGCCTCGCGCGCCAGGTCGTGCGGCTCGACGCCACCGCCGCGCGCCGCGTCGAGCCGCAGCGCCCAGCCGTAGAGCAGCGCGGCGCGCCGGACCCGCTCGGGCTCGGCGAGCGCCGCCGGCCCCTCGACGAGCTGCTCCCAGCTGTCGTCCTCGGCGCCGCGCAGCCGCTCGGCGATCCCGAGCCGCTCGACCGGCCCGCGGTCCGCGCCGCCGCCGCGCGCCGCCGGCAGATCGATCGCATGCACCGCCACGCCATGCGCGCGCGCCCACCGGATCGCGACCAGCTCGCGCCGGCCCGGCGCCGCGAGCCCGCGCAGCTGCGCCAGCGCCATCGCGACCTCGGT
>DATAPF010000022.1:0-44865 GCA_036265355.1 Kofleriaceae bacterium
GCTGAGTGACTCCCCCGGATACCCCCCCCCCGGGCCCGCGCTGAGCCTCGATGTCCTGCTCGGTGCGAAGCCCGAGGCTCCCGTCGACGAGAGCGAGCGAGGGCAGCGCGCCGAGGACGTCCAGCCGTCCGATCGCAAGCAACGGATCGCCGAGGTTGGTGGTCAGCTCGTGGCGGCGGCGGTGCGGCTGCTCGGCGAATTGCTCCCCACTGCCGGCGAGTCTCCGATCGCGGCGCTCGTTCGCGATCAGCTCGCCAGTGCCGTCGACACCGACGCGACCGGCCGCCCGGTGCTCATGCTGAAGCTACCAGATCGCTCCGTGCTCGACGGAATCGCGCAATCGCTGGCGAGTGTCCTGCCACGCATACTGGGCAGAGGCGCCGTGGTCAACTGAGCCTCGCATGCCGAGTCGCGAGCTCGAGCGAGCCGCGCACGCTCTGTGACCCGCTGTCCGCCGGTCGCCGGCCGCGAGTTGCTGTCGATGACTGCGCCAGCCGCGCCTTCCGGGCCTACATAGAGCACGACCTCGCACTCGACCAGATCGACGCCGGCGACCAGCTCGCGGAGCGCTACCTCGGCCAGCGTCGGGCCGGCGGAAGCATGGCGGCCGCGGCGATCGCCGCCCCCCTCTGTGCCGAGGGCGACACCTGACATGTGGTGGAGCGACGGTGAACGGCTCGCGTTGCGAAGCCCTCCGCAGCGAGGCAGCGGATGGCGTCGGAGAAGCCAGTCTTGTCGCCCGGTTATACTCGCGGACGCGTTCCTCGCCCCGCATACCAGAAGCTGAGTACTTCGACGCGATGCGCTCGGGGTCGAACGCGATAGTAGACGTGATATTCGATATCCGGGAGAAGGACGCGTCGCGCCGCCACCTTCGACGAGGCCACGAGCGTTCCGATCTCCGGGAACACGACGACGAGCTCGCAGAACTTCCGGAATTCGTCGCGGACCGCGTCGGGATTCTCGCGATGCTCGGACCACCAAAGATCGGCGGAATCGATCTCCTTTTGCGCCCGGGTCAGCACCACGACCGAGAACGGCGGTCGCGTCACGACTTCGTGCGGCGCGCATCAAGTCGCCGAAGCACCTCGGACGCGTCGACGAAGGAGTCGCCCCGATCGGCTTCGATGATTCGCGCTTCGAGCTCGCGCTCGGTGCTTTCGTCCAGCTCGCCTCGGTCGTCTTCGACGATCAATATGGTCACGGTGGCACCGTCGGGGAGCGATGCGAGTTGCTCATCCGCGATCGCACCGTCGTGAACCGTGGCGGTGAACATGCGTGCCATGTCTAGGAGCCACTTTAGCAGACCTGCGCACCTCGGCACCAGGGATCGTATCTGCACAGCCCCCGACTCCGCGCGCTTCTCTCGGATCGCCGAGCGCCTCGTCGAATCGATCGACCCGATCGGCCTGAGGACTGCGCACAGCTCCACGTCGCGCTTGGGCGCATGCACGTCACCAAGAAGACCGAGGATGCCGGCGACTTGCCCGAGGACATCGCCCGGCTTCTCGCCGTCAACTCGCCAGCGACGTTCGTATCGTCCCGGGAAGGCCTTGTACTGCTCTTCGCCAGCCTGCCCTGGGTCTCGCGGGCGCAGCCGGAGGATCTCTACTGGCCGGCGGAATACCTGGAAGCCATCCGCCTGAAGTGGCATCCGGAGCAAGCTGCCAGTGTGCTTCGAGACACGCAGGTGGCGAACCCACCAGCCGAGCCGGCCCGAGTCCAAGCTGCGCCTGGCCGCAACGAGCCATGTCCGTGCGGCTCGGGCAAGAAGTACAAGCGTTGCCATGGGCTGTGACCGGCGTGCTGGCAAGGACGACGCCACGATCTTTCCAGCAGCTTCAACGGCGCCTTGCGACTGATCCACTTCGCGGCGTTTCGTGATCCAGTCCGCCGCCGCGGCGGCGGCCGCCGCCGCGGCGCTTTCGTGACCCACCCGCGGCGGTGCGGTGAGATGTCTATCGGTCCATCGTGGGCCACGGCCGGTGACGTGGGTCATGGCGCAGCGGCCGCGACGCACCGAATGCCGGAAGCGGTTCACGCCCGCGGTGACGACGGGCGCTCGGCAGAAGACGTACGGACCGGGGTGCCGGCTCGCGCGGCGCCGAAAGCAGGCGCGGAGACGGCCGCCGGGCCGCCGATCTCGCGCACCAGGCCCACGTCGAGCGCGACCTCGACGCGGGCGACCAGCTCGCCGAACGCGACCTCAACGGGCTTCGGGCTGGCGGCAGCAAGCAGACCGGCGTCGAGCTGGTCGAGGTCGGGTGTGGACCACGGTGCAGGTAGGGACCGGACTTCGGATAGGGGGGACTGTCGACTGTCCGGTTTCTGGCCGGTATCCGGACGCGTGGCCGAAATCCGGACAGATCCCGGACGGGCGATCCCGGTGCGAATGTCGCGACGACCGCAGCGTCGAGGCGGCCATGCGTTCCGGATCCGGTGCTGTCACGAGAGGTTGCGGTGACGGGATCGACAGGGCCGCGGGGTCGCGCGGGATCGGCACCATGCGGTCGCGCGGTGGAACGCAGCTTGCTCGCTGCCGGGGCCCATGGACGTCGCGATCTCGAACCAGGCCCTGGAGTCGGACCCAGTCGGTGAGCTGCTCGATGACCTCACCGATCGGCCGCGCGAGCGGCTGTCGCGATGCGGCCCGCAGGCGCTGGGCGACGCCGAGCTGATCTCGGTGGTGCTCGGCACCGGGGTTCGCGACTGTCCGGTGCTGGAGCTGGCGGGCGCCTTGGTGCGCGCGGTCGGCGGCATCTCGCCGCTGTCGCGGGCCTCGCCGCACGAGCTCGCGCAGTTCAACGGCATCGGCCCGGCGCGCGGGGCGCGGCTGTCGGCGGCGTTCGAGCTCGGGAGGCGCGCGATCGAGGTGGCGCACCATCGCCGCACGCTGGGCAGCGCGGGCGACGTATATCGTTGCGTGGCGCCGCGGCTGGCCGGGGTGTCGCAGGAGCTGCTGTTCGTGATCGGCGTCGACGTCCGCAACGGCGTGCTCGACGTCGTCGAGGTCGCGCGCGGCAGCATCGCGCACGTCGAGGTCCACCCGCGCGAGGTGTTCCGGCCGCTGATCCGCATGGCGGCGGCCGGCGGGCTGCTCGTTCACAACCACCCGTCGGGCGACCCGACGCCGAGCCCGCAGGACGTCGCGCTGACGGTGCGGCTGGGCGAGATCGGCCGACTGCTCGGCATCCCGATCATCGACCACGTCGTGATCGGCGGCCGGTCGTATCGCTCGATGGCGGAGTGGATGGGCGTGACATTCTGATCGGCGAGGACACGCGCTCCCCGAACGGCCAGGTGCGCATGCGCACGCCGAGACCGCGGTGGAGAGCGCATGGATACCGGCTGCGCAGGCTGTGGTGATCGAGCAACGCCCGAACTGGCTTCGGCCGTTCTCACCCCGGCACGCCGGGCGATCGGCGGGGCCTGGGCCGAAACAATTTGCGGGGTTGGCGCCTCCCGGGAGGCTGGCCCTGTCGATGCAAGGAACGAGGGTGGGGGCTGTCCGACAACCCTTCACTGCAGGGAATCCGTATGACGTCCAAGCTCGCATTTCCATCTTCCCTCCTCGCGGCCGTCGCATCGGTCGTGCTGGCCGCGGCGACCCCCGCGCATGCACAGCCGGCCCCGTCCGACGCGCCCGAGGATCCGTATGACGACTCCGATGACCTGGCGCCGCCCGACCAGGCCGAGGCGCAGGTTCCGGCGTCACAACCACCTACCGCGCAGCCGCCTGCGCCGCCGATGGCTCCGCCCGCGGTGCAGCAGCAGGTGCAAGCGGCGCCGCAAGCCCAGGCAGGCTCGGGCGGCCAGTGGGTCTACACCCAGCAGTACGGCTGGGTGTGGATGCCGTATGGCAACCAGTACGTCTACACGCCGGAGGACACGTCGGGGTCAGCCTACCCGTACGCGTACGTCTATTATCCGGCGTACGGCTGGACCTGGCTCTCGGCGCCGTGGGTCTGGGGCTGGGGCCCGCACCTGTACTTCGGCCTCGGTCGGCCAGGGTACTTCGGCTGGTACCACCATCCGCACTTCGTCGGCGGCTTCCGCGGCGGCTTTGCGCGCGGATTCCGCGGGCCGGGTTTTCGCGGCGGCTTCGTGCACGGCGTCCACGGGCCCGCGTTCCACGGCGGGTTCCGGGGCGGCGTTGGCCACGCCGGCGGCGGTTTCCACGGCGGCGGTTTCCACGGCGGCGGCGGCTTCCACGGCGCCAGCGGCCACGCCGGTGGCCACGCCGGCGGCCACGGCCACCGCTGATCGCTGGACCATCCGCGGATCGCGGCGCAGAACCAGCGCCGTGATGCAGGGACGGATCGCAGTGGACGCGGCACAGCGGTAGTCTCTCGCCCTCGCAGGGCCGCAAGGCGCGGCGGAAACGCGCGGTGACGCTGCCGCGATGGGTTCAGCAGATTGCGCCCGTCAGTCCGCTGGTTTTTCTTGATCTCGCTTACCGAGCTTTTCGTGGCTGCCGAGCACCCTGTGTCACGATGCCTCGGCGGTGCGTGTAGGCCGCGGCCGCACCGCGCAACGCTGCGCGTCGCAGATTGACCAGCGCTCGTCGCCGAGACTACCGTGCGCGCCAACACGGAGGTGCCTCGTGCGATCTCGGCTGGCTCGTCCCCGCTCTCTCGCGCTCGCCGCCGGCGGCAGCGCCCTGCTCGTGTTCGGCGTCGCCGGCGGCGCCCCGACGGTCGGCTCGCCGAACACGGTGACCGCCGATCCGC
Organism: Kofleriaceae bacterium; assembly: GCA_036265355.1. Taxonomy (GTDB): domain Bacteria; phylum Myxococcota_A; class Polyangia; order Haliangiales; family Haliangiaceae; genus JABFXX01. Next base: position 4,731 of record DATAPF010000022.1, read on the forward strand.
CGGTGGCTGTCCCGGATACGGTGCCCTGCGTGGTGCCGCTGTTCTCGGGCCTGACGTTCGCCGATTTTTCCCCCAAGCTGTTCAGCTTCGCGCCGCCGGCGGGGTGCGCCGGACCGTGGGCGAAGGTCGTGCTCGCGGCCGACTTCTCGGTGACGGCCGGCCGCCAGTTCGACCGCACGGCGAGCATCTGGCTCGGCGGCACCAACGTGTACTTCGGCACGACCGCCGAGCCGTCGCGCACGGTGGCGCCGGCGTGGCACATCGAGAGCGACCTGACCGACTACAGCCCGCTGTTCCGGACCGCGCAGCCCGGGATGGTCCAGCTCGACAACCTGGTCAACGACACCTTCACCGGCATCCTGTCCGGCGCCGCGGAGCTGCGGTTCTATCCGGTCGCGCGCCATGCCGACCCTCCGCGGACCGCCGACGTCGTGCTGCCGCTGTCGAACGGGCCGACCGGCGGCACGGTCGGGCTCGCGACCACCGCGAGCCGGCTCGCGCGCACGTTCACGCTGCCGACCAACATCGAGCGCGCCGTGCTCGACGTCTACGCGCAGAGCCAGGCCGGCGACGAGTTCTGGTACACCTGCGTGCCCGACGCGCTGACCGGCCCGCTGCAGAGCTGCGGCGCGACCGGATTCCGCGAGGCCGAGATCACGGTCGATGGCCGGCCCGCCGGCGTCGCGCCGATCTTCCCCTGGATCTTCACCGGCGGCATCGACCCACTCCTGTGGCGGCCGATCCCCGGTGTCCAGACGCTGAGCTTCACGCCGTACCGGGTCGACCTGTCGCCGTTCGCCGGGGTGCTCAGCGACGGTGCGCCGCACGAGATCGCGGTCAGCGTGTTCAACGCCGACAACTTCTTCGCCACCACGGCGTCGCTGCTGCTGTTCCTCGACCCGCACGCCCGGACCGTGCGCGGCGCGGTCACCGCCGACACCCTGACCGCCGCGCCGACCCCGAGCGTGACGACCAGCATCACGACCGCGGCCGACGGCACGATCAGCGGCCCGGTCGACGTGACCTCGACCCGCCAGTACCGGATCGCCGGCTTCGTCGATACCTCGCACGGCCGGGTGGCGACCGAGGTCACCGGCGAGATCCGGTTCGCCAACCGCCAGCAGTTCACGATCACCGCGGCGACCTACCACCAGCAGATCGCGCAGACCACGGCGATCGTCGCGCGCACGACCCGCCTCGGCGGCGGCCCGCCGAGCCAGCAGCTGACCACGCTGGACTGGCCGCTGTCGGTCGACTTCCAGTTCACCGCCAACCCCGACGGCACGTCGGCGCAGACCACCGCGATCGATCAGCGGTTCGAGCGCGCCGACACCGAGCTCGGCGGCGGGCTCGCCGACGTGCGCATCGTGTCCAACCACGTCGCGCCGTCCGACACGCTGAACTTCGACGCCAGCGGCGTGGTCACCGGCTCGACCGGCCAGGTCAGCGCGCAGCAGTTCTTCTCGGCCGATGCCCGCGGCCACTGCTTCAGCCGCGACCTCACCGCCGCCGGCGGGCTGCTGACCTCGGTCGTCGACGGCAAGGAGTGCGGCCGCTAGCCTGCCGCGCGGCTCCGGTCAGGTCGACCGCGAGTCCCACAGCGGCTCGTCCTTGCCGTCCTTGAGGGCGCACCACCGGCCCCAGACGAACAGCGCATCGGACAGCCGGTTGAGGTACTGCACGGCATGCTCGCCGATGTCCTCGGTCGTGGCGAGGCCGACGATCAGGCGCTCGCAGCGCCGGCACACGGTGCGGGCGAGGTGGAAGTACGCCGACGCCCAGCCGCCGCCGGGCAGGACGAACGACCGCAGCGCGGGCAGGTCGTCGTTGACGCCGTCGATGTCGCGCTCCAGCGCGTCGATGTGGCGCTGCTCGATCCGCGGCAGCCTGGCGCGGGTGTCGGGGTCGGCGGTGGCGAGCTCGGCGCCGAGGTTGAACAGCTCGTTCTGGACCCGGCGGATGATCGGCAACAGATGCGGGCCGGCCGCGGATGCCGCGAGGGCCTCGCCGACCAGGCCGAGCGTGGCGTTGAGCTCGTCGACGGTGCCGTAGCCGTCGAGCCGCGGCGAGGCCTTGGACACCCGCTCGCCGCCGATCAGCGAGGTCTGGCCCTGATCGCCGCCCCGCGTGTAGACCCGATCGATGCGCATGCCGGCTTGGTAGCACGCTAGCGGCGGCCGGTGATGCGATCGAGGACGGCGCGGGCGGTGGTGGACAGGCCGTCGGGATCGAGCGCGGCCTCGAGCGCCCGCAGCGCCCGGGCGCGCTCGAACGCTCGCTCGCGGGCGTCCGGCCCGAGGTCGTGCCACGCCGGGTGATAGCGCAGCTCGTCGTGCGAGACCGGGCGGTAGGCGCCGGCGACCTGCTCGATCAGCAGATCCTCGTCGTCGGGGCCGCCGCCGCCGTCCGGGGCGCCGTTGCCGCCATGGCCGTTGCCGCTGTCGTTGCCGGCGGTCATGGGCCGATCTCCAGCGTGACGGTGACGCCGCGGCGGGCGAGGCAGTCGGCGAGCAGCTGGCGCGCCCGCGTGACGTTCTGCAGGAAGGTGTTGAGCCGCATGCCGAGGCCGCCCGCGAGCTGGTGGTCGGACTGCCCGCCGGCACCGGCGAGCCGCGCGTCGAGCGCCTGGCGCGGCCGGGCCGGCAGCTTGTCGCGGCACTCGCCGATCGCCCGGCGCAGCATCGGATCGGGCGCGGCCGGCGCCTCGGCGGCGGCGAGCGCGGCCTCGAGGTCGTCGCCGTCGACCGGCGTGGCTCGGGTGCGGCGGACCTCGCTGACCGCGAGGTTGCGGCCGATCCGGACCGCGAGCCGGAGCAAGCCGTTGATGCGGCCGTCGGGGATGAACCGCGGCGCGACCTGCCACACCCGCAGCAGCGTCTCCTGCAGCACGGCCTCGACGTCGATCGCGCGGGCGAACGAGCGCAGGCTGTCGCGGACGTGCGGCTCGGCCCCGGCGAGCCACGCGCCGAACGCGCGGGTCTCCCCCGCGATGATCCACGGGAGATGGATGTCGAGATCGATCGTGCGGGTACCAGCCATGGATCCTACCGTCGAGATGGCGCGGGGTCGGGAGGTGATCCGCCGGGTGCGCTGCGCTCGAGTGTGTCGAGCGCCGCCCGCAGATCGGCGGCCGACTGCCAGCGCTGCGCCTGGTCCTTGCGCAGGCAGCGGTCGACGATCTCGATCAGCCGGGGCGGCACATCCGCCGGAGCGGCCCCGGCCATCGATGGCATCGGCAGCTCGCGCGTCGCGGTCACGCGCAGCTGAGCGCCGGCGAGCGGATCCAGCGGGTGGCGGCCGCAGATCATGCAGTACAGCAAGATGCCGCAGGCCCAGATGTCGGTGAGGGGATCGATCGCGAGGCTGGGGTCCCACTGCTCGGGCGACATGTACGGCGGCGTGCCCCGGATGATGTGGGCCTGGGCGTCGTGCGATGACCGCATCGCCTGCAGGATGCCGAGATCGAGCACCTTGATCGCACCGGCGTCGGTGACGAACACGTTGTCGGGCTCGAGGTCGCCGTGGATGATGCCGTGCTCGTGGGCGCACTGCAGGCCCCGCAGGATCGAGGACACGATCGCGACGGCGCGGGTATACGGCAGCTTCTGGTTCTCGATCAGCCGGCTCAGCGGCTGGCCGCGCAGGTACTCCAGCACCAGGTACGGCGCGCCGCCGTGCTCGCCGACCTCGTGGATCGTGACGAGGTTGTCGTGCCGGCAGCCCGCGATCCCCCGCGCTGCGGCCACAAGCCGCTCGGTGAGCTCGGGCTGGATATCCTCGAGGACCTTGATCGCGACGTGGCGACCCACGCGGAGATCACGGGCGACGAACACGCGGGTCATCCCGCCCTCGCCGAGCCTCCCGATCATCTCGTACGGGCGATCCGGCTGCCCACGAACAGGTCCGACGCCGGCCCCTGGGCCGCCATGATCTTTGCGCGTTGCGGCGTTCGGCGGTACGAGACGTCCGGCGAGACCGGTCGCTGCAGCGCGGCGGACGAGTCCTCGGGACGCGGGGGCACAGCGGCACCGGACTCGCGGACCTCCTCGATGTCGTCGTCGAAGACCGAGGGCCCACCGAGGACGGTGGGCTCACCGAAGATGGGGGACGTGGCGTCCGCATACTCGACGGGATCATCGACGGATGCAGAGCTGCCCACGAGGTCGTCGGCCATGAAGCTGTGAGCCACCGTCATGAGGAGCTCGGCGACGGATGCCCGTGGACTGCGCAGCCCGAACGCCGCGGCACTCGTGCCGTAGGGAACTTCCTGCGGCACCAGCTCGGCGCGGTTGGCCACGCGGTGCGTCCGTGCGTCGTCGATCGCGACGAACGCCGTGTGGCGCGTGGCGATCTGGAACACGATCCCGAGGCGCTCGATCTCGGCGTCGTGGCGCTCGCCGGCGAACCGGCGGGCTTCCAGATCCGCCACCCGCTCGCGGCCGAACAGCGCGGCGATCCCGGGGTTGCCGTCGCCGGGCCGCGGCGTGCTGACCCGGAGCCGGCACACCCAGTCGCCGTCGACGGTCTGGCCGCGTACGACCAGATCGCCGGCCTGGAGCTTGACCGCGACGACCAGCGGAGCCCCGGCGAACACGTCGGGGATCGCCGAGGGCGCGCACCGAACCAGCGCGCTGCCCTCGAGCGCGACCTCGGTGGCGATCGGCCTCCGGGTGCGGTCGAGCAGCCGCTTCACGGCGCGCTCGGGATCGCCGTCGAGGTCGCAGATCACCTCCGCGCCGCGGCCGACGCGCGCCAGCGCCGATCCGAACGCGCGATTGACCGACGAGCCGATGCCCACGAAGTGCAGCCGGCAGCCCGCGGGTAGTCCGGCGTGCACCGCGGCGACCAGCCCTTCCTCGCCGGCGATGTAGCCGTCGGTCGCGACCACGACCTGGCGCTGGGCGCCGGGGCGCAGCAGCTGTAGTGCTCCGACCACCGCGGTCCGCATCTCGGTGCCGCCCCCGGCGGACAGGCCGCGCAGCCAGTCGATGGCCGCGCGCTTCGCGCCGCCCGTGGCGGCGATCGGCGCGGGCTGGTAGCGCCGCGGCTCGGACGCGAACGCGATCAGCTCGAGCCGGTCGTCGTCGCCGAGCGACTCGATCAGGAGCGCGAGGACCTGCTTGGCCCGGTCGAGCGGCCGGCCGGCCATCGAGCCGCTGGTGTCGATCAGCACGATCAGATCGCGGGCGAACGCTCGGGGCACCGCGGCCGGCGCGGGTGGGACGAGCGTGATCATCCCGAAGCACTCGTCGCCCTGCTCGGGCCGCATCATCGCAAGCGACAGTCCCGTGGTCGGTCCGGCGACCGGCCAGCGCAGCACGAGGTCGCGATCGAGCCGCGCGCCGGCGGGATCAGCCAGCTCGGCTGCGCCGTCTTCGCCGACGGTGAGCGCATGCGACGGCGAGCTCGGCGTGCGCCCGGCGCTCAGCGTGTCGTCGATCGCGATCGCGATCCGGATCCGCGCCGCGACGCCGCCCGGCGCGGTGACGACCTCGGTGCCGCGGGCGTCCTCGGCGCGGTCGCTCGCGGCGACGTAGCGCGGGCCGATCACGGTCGGGAACCGCAGCTCCCACTCGCCCTCGGGCAGCCAGGTCAGCCGCAGATCGATCGTGATCCGCGCGATCAGCGCCTGACCCGCCGGCAGGTTGCCGATCGACTGGGTGAACAGGTCGGCGCGCTCCTGCTCGAGCAGCGCCGCGGTGTGGCCAGCGGCCACCGCCTGCTCGAACCGCTCGCGCGCCTCCTGCTTGCGCACGACCCGGCCGGCGATCGTGCGATCGCCGATCGCGAACGCGTAGCCGCTGACCGCGCCATCGGGCGGCAGCGGCATCCGGTAGGTCACGTGCACGGTCTCGGCGCAGCCGTTCTCGAACCGCTGCTCGAGCACCAGCCGCGCGATGCCGCCGCGCGCGGTGCCGCGCAAGCTCGCCGACACCAGCGGGAGCGACCGGCCATCCGCGGTGACGACCTCGGCCCCGCTGCCGCGCCGACCCTGATCGACAGGAGCGGCGGGTTCGGTGAGCTCGGCGAGGTCGGTCATGCGGGGTCTGGGGCGCAGCGGTTCGGGCAGCGACGTCATCATCGTAATCGTTCCTTTCAAGGCGCTCTGCTCGACCAACGCGGGAGCCGCGATCCCGGTGACAGCGAAAATGCAGGACGATGAGGATGCGAATTCCGGTAGTTGCGCCGATGGCGCGGCCCGGACGCTCTGGGGTAGGGTAGCCGCCGATGCCAGGCATGGTCGCTTCGAGTCAACGCCCGGCGACCGAGGCCGGGCTCTCGATCCTGCGCGCCGGCGGCAATGCGGCCGACGCGGCGGTCGCGGTCGCCGCGTCGCTCAATGTCACCGAGCCGATCTGCACCGGGATCGGCGGCGACTGCTTCGCGCTGTACTATGACGCGAAGACCCGCGCGATCACCGCGCTCAACGGCTCGGGCCGCGCACCCGCGAAGCTGACGATCGACCGGGTCGAGGCGATGATGCGCGAGCACCAGCTCGCGGAGTGGCCGCCGTTCCACGCGCTCACGGTCACGGTGCCGGGGGCATGCGCCGGCTGGTTCGACATGATCGCGCGCCACGGCTCGCTGCCGATGTCGGCGATCCTCGCGCCGGCGATCGAGCTCGCCGAGAGCGGATTCCCGGTCGGCGAGGTCTGCGCGTACTACTGGCAATGGGGACTCGACCGCCAGGGCCGGTTCACCGACATGAGCCAGCTGATGGTCGACGGCCGCGCGCCGCACGCCGGCGAGCGATTCCGCAACCCGAACCTGGCGCGCACGCTGCGCGCCGTCGCCGAGGGCGGCCCCGACGCGTTCTACCGGGGCGAGATCGCCCAGGCGATCGTCCGCGTGACCGAGGCGTCGGGCGGCGTGATGGCGATGTCGGATCTCGCGGCGCACCGCTCGACCTGGGACGAGCCGATCTCGACGACGTACCGCGGCGTCCGGGTCTGGGAGTGCCCGCCCAATGGCCAGGGCATCACCGCGCTGATCGCGCTCAACCTGCTCGAGGGCTGGGAGCTGCGCGGCCAGGATCCGCTCGGGCCCGACCGCATGCACCTGATCGCCGAGGCGCTGCGCGTCGCGTTCGCCGACACGCGCTGGTACGTGGCCGATCCGCGGGTGACCAAGGTGCCGGTCGCCGAGCTGCTGTCCAAGGACTACGCCGCGCGGCGCCGCGCGCTGATCGATCCGGCGCGCGCGGTGGCCGACGTCCGGTACGGTGCGCCGGTCGCCGGCAGCGACACCGTGTACTTCTGCGTGGTCGACGCCGCGGGCAACGCGTGCTCGTTCATCAACAGCAACTACCTCGGGTTCGGCACCGGGATCATGCCGGCGGGCTGGGGCTTCACGCTGCAGAACCGCGGCCACAACTTCCGGCTCGATCCGAAGCACCCCAACGCGCTGGCGCCCGGCAAGCGGCCGTACCACACGATCATCCCCGGCATGATGACGTACGACGACGGCTCGCTGTACGGCCCGTTCGGCGTGATGGGCGGGTTCATGCAGCCGCAGGGTCACGTCCAGGTCGTGGTCGGGATGATCGACGACGGCGTCGCGCCGCAGGCCGCGCTCGACCGGCCGCGGTTGTGCCTGGAGCCGGTCGATGGCCAGGTCGTGGTCGCCCTCGAGGACGGCGTGCCGGCCGGCACCGGCGAGGCGCTGCGCGCGCGCGGCCACAACGTCCACCCCGGGATCACGGGGTTCGATCGCGCGCTGTTCGGGCGCGGCCAGGTCATCCGGCGCGAGCGCGACGGCCGCCTGGTCGGCGGCTGCGATCCGCGCTCCGACGGCTGCGCGCGCAGCACCGACGGCTGAGCGCGCCGGCGGTCAGCGCGTGGCTACGCGCAGCACTCGAGCTTCGAGTCCCCGGTGATCGGAGGCCGCGGGCAGCGGTCCAGGATGCTCACCGGGATTGCGCCCGCGCCGTCGACCTGGCGAAGCTCATGCCCCCAGGGCAGGCACCTCGGGAGTCGCGCGCGATCACGCTGTGCGGTCGCACGCGCTCGGGTGGGATCGGACTACAGCGTGCCGGCGAGGCGGGCGCCCGAGCCGGTCGGCACCGCGGTGAACGTGACCTCCTGGCCCGCGGTGCTGGCGAGCGCGCGGATCTGCGAGTCGCTCAGCGCCGTGCCGCCGCCCGACGGCACGAACGTGCTGTTGCTCGGGTTGAACAGGAAGCCCTTGGCGGTGCCGTTCTGCACCACGCGGGCGACCAGCTCGATCTCCATGACCGTGCCGCCGAGCACCTTCGACGTGAACGACGCGTTGGCGCGCTGCTCCATCAGGGTGATCCGCGCCCCGACCGCGCTGCCGTTGCTGCTGGTCAGCGTGACCTGCTGGCCGGTGATCGGCGCGAGGTCGCTATCGAACGCGAGCAGGAACTGCTCGACGTTGCGCCGCGTCGCATCGGGGTTGATCAGCGGGAAGCCGGAGGCGATCTGCGGATGGAAGACCGTGGCGTTGATGAAGTGGAAGATCGTCGGCGACGCACCCTCGTTGGTGAACCCGAAGCCGCGGATCTGATCGCCGACCTGGCCGCTGTCGGCGGCGTCGAACGTCGGGACCTTCGGGTTCCCGAACATGCCCACCTTCGTGTACATGTTGCGCAGGTGGGGGATCTTGAAGGTCTGCGAGACGATTCCCTCGAACGACGAGTTCTTGCTGGTGCCGAACTCGCCCTCGGCCGGATCGAGCTCGTGGCAGCCGTTGCAGGTGAACGACGTCTGGAGGCCCGGGATCGTGAAGCCGAGGTTGACGCCGTCGGCCGGCCGGTTGCCGCCGAAGAAGTTCTTGCCGGCGGCCTGCGCCGAGTTGAGCGAGTTGTCGAGCGCGCGGACCGGGTTGGGCGGCTCGGTGACCTGGAGCTGGAAGTTGGTGAACCGCTGCATGTCGGCGGTCGACGGCTGGGCCGCGGCGCCGACCAGGGCGGGGAACGCGACGATGAAGTTGTTGAAGCTCACGTTGGCGTCGGTCGCGCTGTTGCCGGTCTGGCCCACCGAGCGGTCACCGCGCCAGTGCATCGCGCCGGAGTTGGCCAGGCCGCGCAGGGTCTGGGTGGTCATCGGGCCCTTCATCGGGTGGAACACGTTGACCCTGCCGGTGCCGTTGAACTTGCCGCGGAACCCGTTCGGGTTCAGCGCGATGATCAGCGGCGAGCCGAGGTTGATCGTGATCGGGTTGTTCTTGACCACGTCGTCGGGGTTGCCGAGGTCCCACGCCAGGTCGTCGAGGTCGCCGAAGATGTGGCAGCTCGCGCACGCGGCCTCGCCGTTGCCGGAGTTGTGGGTCGCGTCGTACAGCATCGGCCGGCCCTGCACGACCGAGGCGGGCTCGGGGTTGGGCAGCGACACCGACTGGATCTGCGCCTTGGTCAGCGTGTCGACCACCTTGATCGAGTTGTCGAACCGGGTCGCGACGAAGATCCGGTGGTTGGCCTCGTCGAGCACCAGGCCGCTCGGGCCGCCGCCGGTGACCGGGATGTAGCTGGCGCTGGTCTGGCGCGGGTCGAACGTGTTGTTGCGCAGCGCCGCGGTGCTGAACACGCCGATCTTGCTCGAGCCGAACGCCGCGACGAACAGCGTGTTGCCGTCACCGGACACCACCATCTCGGTCGGGGTCGACAGGCTGCTCTGCGCCGCGGTCGGATCGAAGCCGGGCTGACCGGCGAGCTTGGTGTAGTCGATGTGCTTGTTGAGGTGGCGCGGCGTGACCGAGCCGCCCGAGATCACGGTGACCCGGACCTCGGCGAGGTGGCCCTGCACGGTGGACTTGCCGAAGATGCCGGGGCCCTCGAACCGGGTCAGGTTCTGGGACTCGGTGTTCGACACGTAGAGCTCACCGTTGACCGGGTTGGTGACCATGTTGAACAGCGTGGTGCCGACGTGCGAGAACGCCGCGGTCTGGGTCAGCCCATTGGCGTCGAGCGCGAACACGTCGCGGTCGGGCAGGCTGAACCGGAACACGTGGTCCCAGACCCGACCGGCCGGGTCCTCCCAGTGGCCGGTCGCGTTGTTGAACTTGACGATCATCGAGACCTCGGGCGCCTGCTCGCCCGACGCGTCGGTCTTGGGGCCGAGGTTGCCACCCGGCGACGTCGTACCGTCGGCGTTGGTGCACGGCGTGCTGGGATCGAAGCCCGGGCAGATGAACTCCTCGTTGACCACCGAGGTCTGGTTGCCGGAGTGGAAGCCGGCGACGTAGACGGTGTTCTTGTCCGGGCTGACCGCCAGCGCGCGGGGCGTGTCGGTGAAGAAGCTCATGATCCGCACCGGCGTGCCGCCCAGCGTGTTGCCGAGGTTGGCGGGATCGAACACCCAGACGTCGGCGCGTGGCACCGATCCCGCGGTCAGCTGCGGGTCGCCGGCGCCGGGGACGCCGGCGATCGATGGATCGGTGCGCTGCTGGCCGCGGTGCGCCGTGGTGATGAACGCGCGGCTCGCGCTACCCGCGAACACGATGTCGCGCGGCTCGTCGCCGACCAGCAGCGTGCGGGTGACGTGCGGTGTGCCGGTCAGCGTCACCACGCTGACGCTGTCCGACAGGTGGTTGACCACCCAGACCTCGGTGTTGCTGCGCGCGGCGACCGCGACCGGCTCGAGGCCGACCGGGACGCGCCCGGCGGCGGTGAGTCCCGACGCAGTGACGTTGAAGATGTCGAGCGTGGCGTTCGGCGTGTTGACCGCGAACAGCTTGGTGCGGTCGGGCGAGATCGCGATCGGCCGGACCGGGCCGCTCTCGAACTCGATGAACGACGGTGAGGTCACCGCCGCCGGCTCCGCCTGCAGCTCGTCGGAGTCGTTGTCCGATGAGCAGGACGAGGCGCCGATCAGGGCGGCGCCACAGATGAAGAGTATCCCAGATACGGACCGCGCATGATGGTGCATGATCGACCTCCGCAAAGGTTTCGAGCGCCGGAAGCGTGGTTGTACTTATCGCGGAGATCGCCAGTTCCTCAACGAACGCGGTCCATCCTCGTGCGCCAGTTTTCCATCCCAGACTGCCAGCGCGCGATCGCTTCACACCGTCGGACGAAACCGTCACGCGCGAGCGTGGCGATCCGGCTGCTCGCGCGCCGGCGCGCGGCGATCTGCTGCGTGGGCGCACACCGCCGTCGAGTGCGCCGGCTTGAGGACAGATCAGTGAATGCGAAGTTCGTGAGCGCGATAACGAGAATCTGCGTGAGTGAGACGCTCAGCGGCGGCCGTGGGCGAGTACCTCTTCGCGATACTGCGCCGGCGTCACCCGGGTCCAGCGTTTGAACGCCTTGTGAAACCCGTTGGGGTGGGCGAAGCCGAGCAGGAACGAGATCTCGCCGATCGAGAACCGGTTGCTGCTGAGGTGCAGCATCGCCTGGGTCCGCCGGACATCGTCGACCAGCTCGCCGTGCGAGGTCCCCTCCTCGGCGAGCCGGCGGTGCAGCGTGCGCAGCGACACCGCGAGCCGGCGGGCGACCTGCTCGGCGCCGGAGTTGCCGGCGACCAGGGTCTCGGAGATCACCGCCCGGGCGCGCTCGGCGAACCCGTTCGGGCGCGACGACAGCTGGCGCAGCAGGCCGTCGGCGTGGTGGGTCAGGATCTGCAGCAGCGAGCGATCCGGGGTGCGGTGCGGCAGGTCGAGCGCGGCGGAGTTCATCCACATCGCGTGCTCGTCGCAGCCGAACCGGACCTCGCGGAACGCCTCCTCGTAGATCCCGGTGTCGTCCAGACCGGGCGGGCGCGGGTGCGCGAGGTCGACGCGCAGCGGTCGGGTCGGGTGGCCGACCGAGCGCGAGCTGGTGGCCAGCAGCGACGCGAACAGGAACTCGATGCCCGCCGGCTCGTGCGGCAGGTGGCCGATGGCCCGCACCCGCAGCGTCGCCAGCGGCGGGATGACGTCGAGCTCCATGACGAGGCCGTCGTGCCACAGCGCCATGAACCGCGCCGCGAGCTTGAGCGCCTCGCCGACCGAGGCGCAGTTGGCCGCCGCGTACTCGACGACGTCGAAGTCGCCGGGCTCGTCGCAGCGCGCCGCGCGGATCCCGATCGCCGGATCGCCGGACAGCGCCATCGCCTCGTTCATCAGCGCCATCGACGCGTGGTGCGGGACGCGCAGATCGCGCTCCTGGAGCATCGCCGTGCTGAGCCCGTGGCGGCCGAGCAGGGCCTCGCAGTCGAGGCCGATCCGCGCGAGGTAACGGGCGAACGGGCGGATCACCTGGACCGAGCAGGTCGGCTCGGCGACGAGCGAAGCCCGCGTGCGGGGCGCCCTGGTCTCGGCGGCCCGCGCGCGAACTCCCGATCTCCGCGGTCGAGGCGGGACGAGCGGTTCCTGCATGACCCTGAGCCGGACTCTAAGTGATTGGAAACCCGACAGCAACCACGATGAAACCCGGTGAGGCAGCTCGCCTCATTCGCGTCTCGCGAGGTGCGAGCACACCGCACGCGATCGGTCGCGGGATGCGCAGAATCCTCCGGGTTCCGGCGATCTCGGTGCGAGGATCCATCTGCGTCTCGCCGGGCGCGCGCCTTGCACAATCCCGTTGTGGCATGCCTGGATGGCACCTCGTGCGCGGCGAAGGCCGGCTGGAGCTCGTCGGCGAGCTGGGGTTCGCCGACGCACCGGCGATCTGGCGCGCGATGAGCGATGCGACCGCGGAGCTCGGTCCACCGCCTGGAGCCGAGCCGGGGGTGCAAAGCGTGGAGGGTGTTCCGGCGCTGGTGATCGACCTCGGCCGTGCGACCCGGCTCGACGGCGCGGTCGTCGCGCTGGTCGCCGCGCAGCGCGCACGGCTGCTCGCGCGCGGCGTGCGCTGCCACATCACCGCCGGCTCGGAGCAGCAGCGCGCGCTGGTCCACCTCTACCGCGGCGACGAGCCACCCCCGCCGCCGGTGTTCCAGCGCCGCGAGCGCGGCATCGCCCGGCTGGGCGGCGCGGTCGAGCACGCGCTGGCGCAGGCGCGCCAGATGGTGGCGTTCGTCGGCGAGCTGATCGGTGGGATCGCCGCGGTCGTGCGCCGGCCGGCGAGCCTGAGCTGGCGCGATCTGCCGGGCCTGATCATCCGGGCCGGCACCGACGGGATCCCGATCGTCCTGGTGCTCAACTTCCTGGTCGGCTTCGTGATGGCGTACCAGGCCGCGCGCCAGCTCGCGCTGTTCGGCGCCAACATCTACGCCGCCGATCTCGTCGGGCTGTCGGTGCCGCGCGAGCTCGCGCCGCTGATGACCGCGATCATCATCGTCGGGCGGTCCGGGGCCGCGTACGCCGCCGAGCTGGGCACGATGCGGGTGTCCGACGAGATCGACGCGCTGCGCACGATGGGGTTCGCGCCGGTGCCGTACCTGGTGATGCCCCGGATCCTCGCGCTCGTGCTGGTCGCGCCGATCCTGACCTTGCTCGGCGATGTGGTCGGGGTGATCGGCGGCATCATCGTCGGCAGCGCCAGCCTGGGCATCTCGCCGGCGGGCTTCGTCGCCGAGCTGCGCACCGCGGTCGAGGCATCGGACGTGTGGACCGGGCTGTGCAAGAGCCTCGCGTTCGGCGCGGCGATCGCGCTGATCGCGTGCCAGCACGGCCTGGCGACCCGCGGCGCGGCGTCGGGCGTCGGCCGCGGCACGACCAGCACCGTGGTGTCGTGCCTGTTCACGATCGTCGTCATCGACACGCTGTTCACGATGGCGTTCCGGAGGTTCGGGGTATGACCGGCGATCCGATGCCCGATCCCATGCCCGATCCCATGATCGAGGTCCGCGACCTGTCGATCGGGTGGAGCCGCGACGAGGTCCTGCTCGAGCACGCCAGCTTCGAGGTCCGGCGCGGTGAGATCTTCGGCATCCTCGGGCGCAGCGCGGCCGGCAAGTCGACGCTGTTCCGGGTGCTGGTCGGGCTGGAGCCGCCGCTCGCCGGCGAGGTCGTGATCGCGGGCCACGGCCCGCCGAGGCTCGCCGCCGGGCAACCGGGGTTCGGGGTGATGTTCCAGCAGGGCGCGCTGATCGGCGCGCTGACCGTGGGCGGCAACGTCGCGCTGCCGCTCGCGCACTGGACCGAGCTGCCGCGCGACGCGATCCGCGCGCTGGTGTGCGCCAAGCTCCAGCTGGTCGGGATGGCGGACGCCGAGCACCTGATGCCGGCCGAGCTGTCGGGCGGCATGCGCAAGCGCGCCGCGATCGCGCGCGCCCTGGCGCTCGAGCCGGGCCTGGTGTTCCTCGACGAGCCGTCGTCGGGGCTCGATCCGGTGACCGCGGCCGAGCTCGACGTCCTGATCGCGACCCTGGCGCGCACGCTCGGCCTGACCGTCGTGGTGGTCAGCCACGACCTCGGCAGCATCCGCGCGATCGTCGACCGCTGCATCATGCTCGATCGCGCGACCCGGACGATCGTCGCCGAGGGTCCGCCCGCCGAGCTCGCGGCCAGCACGATCCCGGGGGTCCGGCACTTCTTCGAGCGCATCCCGGAGGCGGTGTGAGCTCGACGACCCGCAACTTCCGGCTCGGGCTGCTCGTGCTCGCCGGGCTGGTCGCCGTGGTGCTGATCGCGGTCGCGCTCGGGCTGCGCGGCCTGGGTCCGGCGACCGAGACCTACCACACCTACTTCGACGAGTCGGTCCAGGGCCTGGACATCGGCGCGCCGGTCAAGTACCGCGGCGTGCGGATCGGCAACGTGTCGGCGATCGCGATCGCCCCGGACCGCAAGCACGTCGCGGTCGACCTCGCGGTGATCTCCGACGAGGCCCGCCGGCTCGGGCTCGCCGATGTCAACCCCGCGCTGCGCACCCAGCTCTCGACCCAGGGACTGACCGGCGTCAAGCTGGTCGAGATCGACTTCACCGATCCGGTCGCGAACCCGCCGCCCGAGCTGCCGTTCGCGCCGGGACCGCGCTACGTGCCGGCGCGGACCTCGACGATCCGGGGCCTGGAGCAGAGCCTGGAAGGGGTCGGCCAGCGGCTGCCCGAGCTGGTCGATCGCGCGGTGTCGACCCTGACCAAGCTCGAGGCCATGCTCGACGAGCTGAGCGACCGGGACGTGCCGCGCCAGATCGCCGACGCCGCCGCCGGGGCCGGCGCGGCGGTCGCGGAGATCCGCCGGCTCGCCCAGCACCTCGACCGTGCGCGGCTCGGCGATCGGGCGGCGGCGACGCTCGCCCGGCTCGACGGCGCGGTCACCCGGCTGACCGGCGCGATCGATCAGGTCGGCGGCCCGCACGGCCTGATCGCCAGCGCGCGCCGCGCCGCCGATTCGCTCGGCAACCTCGGCGCCGGGGCGGCCGGCGCGGCGCCCGAGCTCCAGCGCGTGCTGCGCGAGATCGGCGATGCCGCCCAGGCGTTCCGCGAGCTGGTCGAGGACATCGATCGCGATCCGGACATGCTGGTCAAGGGCCGCGCGCGGGGTGAGCGATGACGGCGCGGCTCGCCGCGGTCGCCGCGCTCGCGGTCGCCGCGCTCGCGGGCTGTGCCCTGGGCAGCAAGGCGACGCCGCTCGAGTTTCACTACTTCTCCGCCGAGTCGCCGGCCGCGGCCGCGGCGCAGTCCCGCGCGCCGGCGGCCGGGGCACCGCGGCTGCGGCTCGGCCAGGTCACGGCCGCCGACTACCTGCGCTACCGGATCGTGCACCGCGAGTCCGCATGGTCGGTCGATCCGTACGAGACCCTGCGGTGGGCCGAGGCGCCCCGCGACTACGTCCGGCGCGCGCTGATCCGCGCGCTGTTCGACTCCGGCGCGCTGGCCCAGGTGGTCGGCGGCGCCGCGCCGGCGCTCGACGTCGAGATCACCGCGTTCGAGGAGGTCGCGCGGCCGGGCGGCCACGCCGGGCGGGTCCAGCTGACCTACCGGCTGCACGACGACCAGGTCGTGATCGCGCGCGGCACGGTCACCGCCGAGCGCCCGGCTCGCGGCTCCGGCATGGACGCCGTGGCCGCTGCGATCGGCGCGGCGATGGACGAGGCGAGCGGGGAGCTCGCCGGGCGCGTCGTGCCCCGGCTGCGCGCGCCGCCCGAGCCCGCCCCGGCCGAGCCCGCCCCGGCCGGATCTCCCGCCGCGGCGCGGTGACGTCAGCCGCGCGCGACCGGCAGCATCGGCCGGCGCGCCGCGAGGTGGGCGACCGCCTCGGGGTCGGCCGGCACCGCCTCGCCGGACGCGAGCTCGAGCTCGAACCCGGCGTCGCGGATCATCTGGTGATCGTCGTGCGGCGCGGCGCCGGCGGTGGTCAGGTAGCCCTGCGTGAAGATCGAGTTCGCGGGGTAGAGCGCCATGACCTGGAGCGCGCGCAGCGTGATCTCGCGCCCGCCGGCGACCCGCAGATCGGTGCGCGGGTGGACGAACCGGAACATGCACAGCGCGCGCAGCGCGAACCCGGGCTCGACCCGCGGCGAGCCCGCGAGCGGCGTGCCGGGCCGCGCGTCGAGGAAGTTGACCGGCACCGAGTCGACGTCGAGCTCGCGCAGCGCGAACGCGAGGTCGAGCAGGTCGTCGAGCGTCTCGCCGAGCCCGACGATGCCGCCGCAGCACGTGTCCATGCCGGCGCGCTGGGCGATCCGCACGGTCTCGACCCGATCGCGCCAGGTGTGGGTCGTGACGATCGCGCCGTAGTGGCGCTCGCTGGTCTCGAGGTTGTGGTTGAAGCGGTCGATCCCGGCGCGCGCCAGCCGCTCGGCCTTGGCCTCGGTCAGCAGGCCGAGCGACGCGCACAGCTCGATGTCGAGCTCGGCCTTGATCTGCGCCGCCGCCGCACAGATCACGTCGAGATCGCGCTGCGACGGCCCGCGGGTCGCGGTCACCATGCAGTAGCGCTTGGCCCGCGCGGCGTGGGCCCGGCGCGCCCCGGCGACCAGCTCGTCGACGGTCTTGATCGGCGCCTCGCCGCCGGGCGACGCGTGCCGCGCCGACTGCGAGCAGAACCCGCAGTCCTCCGGGCACGCGCCGAGCTTGGCGTTCTCCAGCACGTGGAGCGACACGCGCCGGCCCCAGTGCGCGCGGCGGACCCGGAACGCGGCGTCGAGCAGCCCGAGCAGCTCGTCGGGCGGGGCCTCCAGCACGGCGCGCGCCTGGTCCCGGGTGATGCGCGCACCGGCGAGCGCGGTGTCGGCCAGTGCCGACCAGGACGGGTTGAACATGGCCGGCACGCTAGCGAATGCGCTAGTTCGGCGCCAGCTTCATCAGCCGGTTGATCATCCGGCCGTTCGGATCGGCCTTCTTGCGGTCCGCCAGCACGATCAGCGCCGAGCCGTGGGCCTGCGACGCGCCGGTGGCCGAGCCGATCCAGCTCAGCCCCTGGTCCTCGGCCGCCTTGGCCTCGGCCGGCGATCCGAAGCTGCACACCAGGGCGTCGAGGCTCTCGACCGTGCCGCTCTGGCAGTCCACTCCGAACGCAACCTTCGCCGGGGCCATCGCCGATGGCGTCAGCTTGTCGGCCTTCCAGGCGGCGATCACCGCGTCGCGCGGGCCGGCGGGCTGGTCACCGCCCTTGCCGCACGCGGCCGCCGCGAGCGCCGCCACCGCGAGCCACGTGTGCCGCGCCCGCATCAGTCGTGACCCCGGTGCCGGCCGTGGTCGTGCTTGACTCTCACTCGTTCCTCGATGATCACCGGGCGGTCGTGGATGATCACCGCCGGGCGATCGTGGACGATCACCGCGGGCGCGCCGATCCCGACGTCGACGTGCAGGCTCGGCATCGGCACGTGGGCCTCGATGCTGATCCCGGCGGCGGGGGCGATCACGGCAGCTCCGGGCGCGGTGACGACCGCGGCGGGGCCGACGAACTCGGCGCGCGCGCCGATCCAGCCGACCGGGGCGTCGATGGTGATCACCGGCCGCTCGTAGACCAGCGGCTGGTACACCGCGTTGATCTTCATCATCGCCGGCCGGGCCTCGACGTAGGCGCGCGGCGGATCGGCGACGTAGAAGTATGCATCACCGACCCGCTTGAACTGGGGTCCCTCGGGTGGCGCGAAGTAGTGGTAGTGCGGGCCGTTGATGTAGCAGTACACGTCGGCCGGGTCGTCGTCGCCGACCACCGCGGCGACGTGGATCGGGTGATGGCCCTTGTAGGCGTAGCGCGGGCCGTCATAGCCGTAGGCGACCGGGTCCCCCACGAAGTAGTTCGCGCCGTGGTGATCGCGGTACTGGATCTTGTCGGCGTCGAACACGTGGACGTGCGGGCCCTCGATGTAGCAGATGCCTCCACCCTCGGCCTTGGGGAGCGGGTGGATGCCGACATATCGAACCTGCTTGAGCCCGGCCGCGGCCGGTGCGGCGAGCAGGGCGAGCGTGAGCAGCGCAAGGACGCTTCTGGGCATGCTCCAAGGTGTGGCGCAACCCCGGGTAAGGTTACAAGAATCGGTGTGCGCGTACGTGCGCCTGGAGCCATTTCGCGGCGTTGGGCCGCTACGGAGTCGTGGTCGGTGGCGCGACCTGCGCCGACACCGAGAAGATCTGCACGATCTGGTCGAGCTCGGCGGTGAGCCTGCCCGACAGCGTCATCGGCTGCTCGGACGGGCTGTCGAGCGGGATCTGGACGACCACGGCCTCGCCGGCAGGGACATCGCGCGCCAGCGCCACGTCGCCGGCGGACACGGTCTGTCCGGCCGCCTGGAACGTGTACTCGAGCCGGGTCAGCCGCATCGCGTGGCTGGCCGGGTTGGTGACCTGGACGAACACCACATCGTGCCGCGGCTCCTGCTGGACACCGATCACGTGAAGCTCGGGTGAAGGTCCGCTGCGGCAGCCGGTCGCGAGGCCGGCGAGCAGCCACACAGCGATGCAGAGCGCGAGACCGCGACCGGACCGGAGGACGAGAACCAGGCGACGCATGACCGACCAGGAACGCCCAGTGTGCGGCTTCCATGCCAGCGCGCAACTTATTGCAACCACGTCGGCGCTGCGAGGTTTCGCCACCCTGCGTTCACAGCCCCGGGCGTTGCTGTCGCCAAGCGCTCACGTGTACCGTCGTCGGGTGAAGATCGAGAATGGCCGCCGCGTGACCCTGAAGGTCGAGCTGTCCGCCGTCGGAGGTCCCACCCTCGAGAAGAGCACCGTCGAGTACATCCACGGCGCAGGTACCATGCTGCCCGGCCTGGAGGCCGTGCTCTCCGGGCTGGAGAAGGGCGCCAGGCGCGAGGGGGTCATCAAGGCCAAGGACGCGTTCGGCGATCCGTCGCGGCATCCGCTCAAGAAGATGAAGCGGTCCGCGTTCCCCAAGGACCTCAAGCTCGAGATCGGCGAGCAGCTGGTCGCCAAGGGGGAGAACGACATGAACGTCGTGCTGCGGATCGAGCAGGTCTCGGGCGACGAGGTCGACGTCCGGCTGGTCCACCCGCTCGCCGAGAAGGACATCCAGTACTCGGCCGAGGTCATCCAGGTCTCGGACCCGCGGCCGCCGCCTGTGCCCGCACAAGCGCTCGAGCTCGAAGAAGACTCGTGATGCATCCCCGCCGGCTGTACGCCCACCGCGGCGCGTCGGCCGAGCGCCCCGAGAACACCCTGTCCGCGTTCGAGCGCGCGGTCGAGATCGGGATCGATGCGCTGGAGATGGACGTCCACGTCACCCGCGACAACCACCTGATCGTGGCGCACGACGACACCGCGACGCGGACCTGCGGCGCCCAGCTGGTCTGGGCCGAGCTCGACCTCGCCGAGGTCCGCCGGCTCGACGCCGGCTGGGGGTTCGTCGCTCCCGATGGCACCCGGCCGTTCGCCGGCAAGGCGATCGGCGTGCCGACGTTCGAGCAGGTGCTCGACGCGTTCCCTGCGATGCGGATCAACGTCGACCTCAAGGGCGACCGTGCGGTTGCGCTCATGCTCGACCTGGTCCGCGCCCGGCGCGCCGAGGACCGCATCACCCTGGCGAGCTTCCAGCTCGCCACGCTGGTCGAGGTCCGCCGCCGCGGTTACGGCGGGGAGACCGCGCTGTCCCAGCCCGAGGTCGCGGCGCTGCTCGCCCTGCCGGCGATGGTGTGGCGCCAGCTGCCGTTCACCGGCACGGCCGCGCAGGTCCCGGTCCACGCCGGCCGGATCCGGTTCGATCGCGCGACGTTCATCGCCAAGTGCCACAGCATCGGCCTGCGCGTCGACTTCTGGACGGTCGACGATCCCGACGAGGCGGCGCGGCTGCTGGCGCTCGGCGCCGACGGCATCATGACCAACCATCCGCTCGCGGTGCAGCCGGTCGTCTGGCCGGCGTGACCGCGAGCCGTGCCCGCGGCGGCGGCGTCCGTTCTGCGATTTCTGCGCAGGGCGCCTGCGGAGATGACCTTCCGCACGGTCGGCGCGGCCGGGGCGCGCAACTGCGTGTCGACGGGCGCACGCCATGCGTGCCGGCGCGTGTTGAAGATTCGACACGCGTGCTTGCCGCCACCAGCCGGTCTGTTGCCCTTGAAAGGTGATCGGTTCCGGAGCAATTTCCAGACTTCAACTCGATCGGAGAGGTCATGGCACTCAAGAAAGGCGTCGAGGTCAAGCCGGCCAAGGGCAAGCTCGGCATCCTGCTGCCCGGGATGGGCGCGGTCGCCACCACGTTCATCGCCGGCGTTCAGGCGATCCGGCGCGGCATCGGCATGCCGATCGGCTCGCTGACCCAGCTCGGGCACATCCGCATCGGCAAGCGCACCGACGACAACTCGCCGGCGATCAAGGACTACGTGTCGCTCGCCACGCTCGACGACATCGTGTTCGGCGGCTGGGACATTTTCCCGGACAACGCCTACCAGGCCGCGGTCCGCGCCGGCGTGCTCGACGCGCGCCACCTCGAGCCGCTCCGGGACGAGCTCGAGGCGATCCGGCCGATGCCGGCGGTGTTCGAGCAGGCCTACGTCAAGAAGCTGAGCGGGCCCAACGTCAAGAAGGGCACGACCAAGATGCACCTCGCCGAGCAGGTGATGGACGACATCCGCGCGTTCAGGGCCCACCACGGCTGCGATCGCCTGGTCGCCGTGTGGTGCGGCTCGACCGAGGTCTACCGCAAGCCCGCCGAGGTCCACAGCACGCTCGACCGGTTCGAGGCCGCGCTGCGCGCCTCGCACGACGACATCGCGCCGTCGCAGATCTACGCCTACGCGTGCCTCAAGATGGGCGTGCCGTACGCCAACGGCGCGCCCAACCTGTCGGTCGACACCCCGGCACTGCTCGAGCTCGCCCGCCGCCAGGGCCTGCCGGTCGCCGGCAAGGACTTCAAGACCGGCCAGACCCTGATGAAGACGATCCTCGCTCCCGGCTTCAAGGCGCGCATGCTCGGCCTGTCGGGCTGGTACTCGACCAACATCCTGGGCAACCGCGATGGCGAGGTGCTCGACGACCCCGAGTCGTTCAAGAGCAAGGAGGTCACCAAGCTCGGCGTGATCGACCACATCCTGCAGCCCCAGCTCTACCCCGAGCTCTACGGCAACGTATCCCACGTCGTCCGCATCAACTACTACCCGCCGCGCGGCGACAACAAGGAAGGCTGGGACAACATCGACATCTTCGGGTGGCTCGGCTACCCGATGCAGATCAAGGTCAACTTCCTGTGCCGCGACTCGATCCTCGCAGCGCCGATCGTCCTCGATCTCGCGCTGTTCATGGACTTCGCGCAGCGCGCCGGCATGAGCGGCATCCAGGAGTGGCTGTCGTTCTACTGGAAGTCGCCGATGACCCCCGAGGGCCTCTATCCCGAGCACGACCTGTTCATCCAGCTCATGAAGCTGAAGAACACGCTGCGCTACACCAAGGGCGACGAGCTGATCACCCACCTCGGCGCCGAGTACTACGACTGAACAAACCTCGTCGCGTTCACCGCACCGGACGGGAGGAAGCGATGCCGATCAACACGCGTATCAAGGCCGGCCCGTTCAATCACGGCGGGTCGTCAGGAGGCGCGATGAAGATCAAGACCCGTATCAAGGCCGGCCCACGCATCCAGGGCGGCTAGCCAGGAGGCGCGATGAAGATCAAGACGCGTATCAAGGCCGGCCCGTTCACCGAGGGCAGCTAGCGAGGAAGCGCGATGAAGATCAAGAGCCGTATCAAGGCCGGCCCGTTCAACCACGGCGGATAGCCAGGACACCGATGAAGATCAGGACGCGGATCAAGGCCGGCCCCTACGAGCTGGGCGGATAGCCGGCGGCTGCGAGCCGCCCAAGGGGTTCATGAGCCGCCTGGAGGCGGGCTCGTCAGCGCTGAAGGTCGAACACCGCGCGCTCGTGGAGCTCGCGCAGGACGGCGAGCCGGTCATCCGCGGCGATCCAGCGCTCGAGATCGTCCGCATCGACGAGGAGGATGAGGACCGAACCCGCCTTGTTCGAGCGGATGTCCTCGTGCACCTCCCTGGTGAAGCCACCCGGCGCGAACAGGAACCCCGTACGCACGCGGTTGTACTTCGTGGTGAACTTGGCTCGGAAGCTCCGGACCTCGTTCGCGCCACACGGTGACGACCAGTTCTTGCACTCGCCGAGCAGGTAGGGACCTTCGTCCTTCCAGGCCGGATCGCCGGAACGGTTGTCGATCTTGAGGTCGATCTCCTCGATCCCGTTGTCGAGGCGCGTCGTGACTCGGCCGAAACCAGGAGTCGCCTGGAACAGCAGCTTGACCAGATCCTCCAGTAGCTTGCCCTTCCGGTTGCGGTCGCGTTCGGTGCGAACCTGTGCCCATGTCCCGCGCAGCGCAGCGCTGATGTCCGCTACCTGGAGCGCGACCTGGCGCTGGGCGCTCGTCACCTCGATCGCGTTCCGTACCTTGGCGCGCAGCAGGGCCTCGAACGCGCCGTTCTTCACCAGGTAGTCGTAAACGCCCAGCGCGAACGCACGCTCGATCGCGCTCGGTGTGGCATAGCCCGTGACGACGATCGTCTTGGCGAACGGTGCGAGGCGCCCGATGTGCTCGACCAAGTCGAGACCGGTATCGGGGCCGCCGGGTCCTTGTAACTTCTGGTCGAGCAGCACCACATCGAACCCGGGACCGGTGCTGTCCAGCGCGCTCGTCGCCTCGGCGGGCGTGTGCGCCGCGGTGACGACCAGCCCCTCCTTCTCGAAGATCTCGCGGTAGATCCGGACGAACGGGGCGTCGTCGTCGACGATGAGTATGTGTCCGGGGGCGGTCATCCAGAGCTCGGTTCGGGGACCTCGATCACGAAGCGGGCACCTCCGAGATCGCTGTCCTCGCACCATATCTTACCGTGAAGCGCGCCCTCTACCACGCGTCTCACGAACGCCAGGCCGAACCCCGACCCGGTGCCGTCCGGGCGCAGCGTCACGCCCTCCAGAAACACGCGTGCTCGGTGCTCGACCGGGATGCCGGGCCCGCCGTCGTCGACCACGACGCGTACGCCGCCGGGACCGTGCGCGATCGACACCCGGACCGCCTGCCCGGCGGTCGTGGCCTGGAGCGCGTTGCCGACGACGTTCGAGATCGCCCTTGCGAATCGGACGCGAGGCGCGAGCACATGGACTGCCGGGGCGGATGCGACGCGCACGACCCGCCGGTTCGCATCGACCCAGCCCACCGCCTCGTCGACCAACGCGCCGATCTCGTAGCGCGCGACCGGCTCGGTGATCAGCTCGCTCATCTGGGCCATCGCTTCGACGAAGTCCAGGACGCGCGCGACGCCTTGTTTCGCGGCGTCGATGCGCTCTTGCTGCGCATGCTCTGCGGCGAACGCTCGCAGCGCCTCGATGTCGTGGCGCACCGGGATCAGGGCGTTGCGCACCTCGTGGACGATCAGCTTGGTCTGCTCGATCGTCGCGTCGCTCGCGTTCGAGGATGCCCCCGGCAGTACGAGGGCACGCTCGTCCTCGAGCAGCGCTCGTACGGCGGTGTGCCACGGGCCGACGTCAAGTACCGCCTGGACAACGTCCCGCATCGACGGCTCCACACGGTACTCCAGGACGACGCCACCCGGACGATCGACCACCGCGAACAGCACGCCGAGGCTGACGAGGCGGTTCCGTGTGTCCTCGCTGTATTCAAAGTCACCTTTGTCGTCGATGACATACGGCGTGATGCCATACGTCGTCGTGACTTCCTGGAGAAGCGCATGCGGTGCATGCCACGGATCTAAAGGCCCGATGTTCTGGACCACCTCGCAGGTCATCAGCCAGCGCACCGCGTTCTTGCCGCGAAGCTGCAAGAATACGCGGCCCAGCTCGGTGAGCGTTGGCTCCGCTGGTCTTGCGGGATGTGGCGGTGTGGGCCGGACGAGGTGATTCTCGAGCGCATAGCTCGGGAGCTGTGCGTGCGCAGCGTCGAACCTGTCAAAGAGGCGGACGATGCGTTCCATGTCGAGTCGTTCGACCAGGGAGACCTCCGGATCGAGACGATCGATCGCTGCGTCGAGGGCACGACAGGCGAATGCGACCGATGCTCGTGGCTCCATCGGCGCAAGCTGTTGCGGAAACGCCTCGAGGAATTGCGCAAACGTCGCGAGCCTGGTGAGTGGCCATTCGTCAAACAGCCGCTGCACCGCCTTGGCCTCACCGGCGTGTTCCAGTGCGCGTAGGCGCTCGAGCAGGTGGCGATATAGCTCGTACTCGTCGATGTGGCGCAGACGTGGCTCGCCAGTTGACGCGCGCTGCCGTGACTCCAGATACGCCCGCAGGTTCCTCTCGAACATCACGCGACGAGCATACCGGAGCCCTCGTCACCGGCAGCTCCTGGCAGGGTGCCGAGGCGGTCTGCCGGTCACGCTTCTTGGCCAGCGCGGCTGCCTCGGCGGCTTGGTGGGCGTGTGCGTCATGTCCTTGGCCTTCTTGCGAAGCTCCTGCGCCTGTTTCGCGGAGCCGAGCCGCGCGTGAACCGGATCGACTTGTCCATCCGGATCCATCGGCTATGTTCCCTCATAGATCGATCGCCAGGCGCCAACGCTCGCTCGTCGGGGGGCGACCGCGAGCGGATGGGGGTCGGACGCCGCGACCGTGATTTGGATTGGCAGGTTTTGTCCGCACATACCTCGCGAGGCCCGCGCAGGCGTCAGTGGTGATTCGGCGGGCGCGGCTCCGACGCCCATCCGCGCAGCAGCCCCCCGGCGAGCGAGCGTGTTGGCGTTCTCCCCGCGCTACGCCCCATCGGCAGGGGATAATCAGTTCACGCCGCGGCCGGTGAACAGGTCGCGCGGGTTGATGCCGAGCGAGCGCATCGCGGTGGCCCAGATCTCGTCGGCCGGAGTCTCGAACACGAGGCCGGGGTCGACGCTGGTGTGCAGCCACGCGCCGCGCGCCATCTCGCTGGCGAGCTGGCCGGGCGCCCAGCTCGAGTAGCCGAGCAGCAGGCGGATGTTGCGCGGCGGCTGGCTGGCGAGGGCGCGCAGCCGCTCGGGAGACATCGACAGCGAGATCCGCGAGGTGACCTCGATCGTCCCGCCGGCGCCGGGCTCCGCGATGCCGATCGGCTCGTGGAGCACCCAGCCGGTGCTCGGCGACACCGGACCACCGGCCCACACCACCGCGGAGGCCTCGCCGCGCCAGCTCATCTCGAGCGAGTCGAGCAGCTCGGCGGCGCGGATCGGCGAGGGGTGGTTGATGACCAGGCCGAACGAACCTTGCTCGCCATGCTCGATCATGAGGACGACCGAGCGCGAGAAATTCGGATCCGTCAGCTGCGGCATCGCAAGCAACAGGCCCGGGGCGAGGTTCGAGGACTCCACCAGCCTCCAGTGTTCCGCACTTTCCAGCAGATCGCCGCTGGAATTGATGACAAATCCTGCTCCCGCCAGGGACCTCGATGGCGCGGTCGGTCAGACCACCGGATCCGGCAAATCGGCCCGGCGGTTTCGGCCGATCAGCTGAACCGCTGTTGCAGGCTCGGATCGGTCGCGCCGTCCTGCTTGACCGCTTCGGGAGCGGACTTCTCGCTGTCGTCGCCCAGCCCGAGGTGGCGCTGCACCTTCTTGAACAGCGCCGAACCCAGACTCAGGGCGAACCCGGTGACGACCGCTTTCACGAAAAACTTCATGCCAGCGATCGTAGCATCGCGCCGCGCCGATCACGACTCGGTGTCGGGAGCCATGCCGTACGCCGGACCCGGGTCGTCGAACGACTCGCCGGGCTCGCTCCAGTACCGCTCCGCGGTGCGCCGGAGCTGTCCGATCGCGAGCTCGCGCAGGAGCTGGAACGCCAACCCGGACACGATCGCGAGCGCCATGCTGCCGAGCGTGCGCGGCCTGGCTACGAGCACCGGCGCGACCGGCGGCGGGGAACGTCCGGCGGCGCGACCGCGGGCACCGACGAGCGCGCCGAGCGCGAACGCGATGCCGACCGCCGGCAACGGGTGTCGCCGGATCTGCGCGGGCAGATCGATCCGATCGCGCACGTCGCCTAGCCGGCGCTCGAGGACCGCCATCCGCGCGCGCAGCGAGGCCTTCGCCTGCTCGACGCGCCGATCGGCCTCGACGACGACGGGGTCCGTGGTGTTGCTCGCCATGATCTCGCTCAGCGCCGGAACAGCCGCATGCCGAGGTAGCCGGTGGCGAACGCGATGCCGACCGCCTTGAGCGGGTGAGCCTTGATCAGCTCGACGACGCGATCGAGCAGGTCGTTGCCCCGGCGCATCACCTGGTCCTTGGCCTCGATCATCCGCGACTTGAGCGCGTCGGCCTTCTGCGCGCCCTGGTCGACGACGTCTCGGACCGTGTGCTTGATCGAGTCGAGCCGCTCGTCGACCGTGCGGGTCGTCGAGCCAACATCGGTCATCCCGTTCTTGTTCATTGTGGCTTCTCCTGACGAAAGAATTGAACAGGTAAATCAGATTGAGTAATCCAGATAACGAATTTCCGGTCGAACGAAGGAATTCTGCCCAAGCAGCTGGATTCGTTGATGACTCGCCGCGCCAAGAGGTTCGCTGTCCCACCGGAAAAAACTGAACTCCCCATGACAACATCTCTCACCCGTGACTCACATCGAACACGTTGCGAAAATGCTCAGTGTGACGGGAGTGCACAGGGTCGCGGCTGCGTCATCGGTACTTGTCGGTGGCGATGATCTCGCCGGCGACCTGATCGCGCGGCGCGCGCGGAGCGACCGCGGGGCGGGACGCGATCACGCCGGGCATTCCGCTGATCTCCGGAGTCCAGCGCGGCTGGCGCACCACCGGCAGCATCTCGGTGACCCCGTACTCCAGCTCGGTGGCATCGACGTCGACCACCACGACCTCGTCGCTGGGGATGTCATGGGCCGACTGGCTGCGAGCCCGCGTCGCGCCGGCCCCCGTGGGAGCGATCTCGATCTCGGACAGCTCGAACTCCTCGTACGCCTGCGACAGCTCGCGGGCGATCGCGCGCGCGGTCTGTCGGACCTCCGCCGCGGTCGGCCGCGCGCTGGGCTCCTTGTGGAGCATGCGGCCGACCAGGTTGCATAGCTCGGCGGGCGCACCGCAGCGCGCGCGCAGTGGGGCCGGCGCACGCGTCAGGTGCATGCAGACGACCTCGGCGAGCGTGTGGCCGTCGAACGGCGGCCGGCCGGTCAACGCCTCGTACGCAATGACCCCGAGCGAGTAGACGTCGCACGGCGCGCCGACATCGCGGCCGGTCGCCTGCTCGGGCGACATGTAGATCGGCGTTCCCGGCGTCAGGCCGTCGATGGTCAGCCGGCCGAACGGCACGCAGGCGACGCCCCAGTCGAGCACGCGAATCGGGTAGTCGTAATCCGTGGGAGTACAGAGCAGGTTATCTGGCTTCAGATCACGATGTACCACACCGATCTTGTGAACGGCAGCCAGCACGTCGGCGACGTCACCGAGCAGCGTCGCGACCTCGACCGGAGTTAGCACGGTGAGGTCATGGAGGCGATTCGCCAGGGTATCGCCCTCCACGAGCTCCATCGCGATCCACGGCCGGTGGTCCGGGAGCACGCTGCAGTCGTAGACCCGGACGATCCCTGGATGACGAATGCTGTCGAGGATCGCCGCCTCCTGCACGATGCGGGTGGCCATCCCGGGCTGGCGACGCAGATCGCCATGCATGACCTTCAGTGCAGCATGACGCGGCAGGACTGTGTGCCCAGCTTCGTATACTGTGGCCATTCCACCCCGACCAATCTCCCTTACGATCCGATACGCACCCACCAAGGAGTCTCGACCAAGTTCGGCGAGGGGCTCGGAGGTCATGGTGGTTGCGTGTGCACGAACCTAGCCAGGAGATTTGCTATCCAAGATCCAGTCGATTCACGGCCAGCTCGCACAGCGTGTGGCGCCAGCGCACGAAGCGAGATCTCAGCGAGCCGTGCTGGCACGTGGTGTGCTCCCGGTGGCTCCGTCATGGTCAGCTCGCAGGTCGACGTCCCGCCCGCTCCGGACCATGACGCGTCATCGGGTCCGCTCCAGGCCGGTCACCTGATCTCGGCCTACCGGGTCGAACAGCTCCTGGGCGTCGGTGGGATGGGCTGGGTATACCGCGCGCGCCATGAGCTGAACGCGCGGTCCGTGGCGCTCAAGATCCTGCGCGAAGATCAGCTCGCCCAGGATCGCGCGATCGACCGCGTGATGCGCGAGGCGACGATCCTCGCGTCGATCCCGCACCCCGGGCTGCCGCGGTTCCACGAGTGCGGCGTGCTCGACGATGGCCGGCCGTGGATCGCGATGGAGCTGGTCGACGGCGTCGCGCTCGCCGATCGCATGAAGGACGGCCCGCTCGACGCCGACCTGGTGATCGACTTCATGGTGCACGTCGCCGACGTGCTCGCCGCGGTGCACGCGCGCGACATCCTCCACCGCGACCTCAAGCCCGACAACATCATCCTCGCGCACGACGACCCGCGGTTCCCGGTGCGCGTGATCGACTGGGGAATCGCGCTCGCGGCCGCCGGCACGCGGTTCACCGCCATGAACGAGGCGATGGGGACGCCGACGTACATGGCGCCCGAGCAGGCGCGC
Organism: Kofleriaceae bacterium; assembly: GCA_036265355.1. Taxonomy (GTDB): domain Bacteria; phylum Myxococcota_A; class Polyangia; order Haliangiales; family Haliangiaceae; genus JABFXX01. The sequence goes on from DATAPF010000022.1 coordinate 33,530, forward strand.
GGCAACAAGACCGAGCAGCGCTCCGATATCTACGGGCTCGGCGTGGTGGCGTACCAGGCGCTCACCGGGCGGGCGCCGTTCGTCGGGGCGAGCGCGGTCGAGATCCTCGTCCAGCACCTCAATCGCCCGCCGCCGGCGCTCGCGCCGCGCTGCCCGGACGCGCCGTACGGCCTGGTCGAGCTGGTCGAGCGCATGGTCGCCAAGGACCCCGAGGAGCGGCCCAAGGCCGCCGACATCACCGCGTCGCTCGGCAAGCTGCGCGCCGCGCGCCAGCACCCCACCCTGCGGTTCGCGGCCGAAGCGAGCCACGGCGTGTCGGCGCCGGTGTTCGAGCCGACCCCGATCGCGCCGTCGACCCACCTGGTCCCGGCGTGGCCCGATCCCGAGGATTGAGCCGGTCACCTCGGCTCAGTCGTTCGGCGGTTCGAGGTCGTCGAGGTCGAGATCGAGGTCGAGGTCATCAGCGTCGAAGTCGAGCTCGCGGAGGATGTCGGCCTCGGCGAGCTCCTCCTCGTCTTCTTCCCGACCGGGCAGCGGGTTGGGCCGGTGGGCGACGCGGTGCTCGCGGTCGTCGGCGCCGCGCGCGAGCTCGTCGCCGTCCCGATCGTCCAGCGCTGCGCTCGGCAGCTCGATGTCATCGATGGGGGCGTGGGTACCAGGCATGATGCAATCGGCAGCAAGCCGGATGCCAGTCAGCGATCGATCCGGTCGCGGCGATCGCGCCAGCCCTCGACGACGTGGATCACCAGCTCCAGGATTCCCCCGGCGACGTTTTCCAGGATCCGGGGCGCGACGTCGGTCAGCCGCGGCGACGGCGGCACGGCGAGCGCGCGAGACGAGATGCTCATGACGGCCATGGTCGAGGGCAAAGCACCGCGTGTGCCACAGATCGCCGCGGGCCGGCAACGTGCCAGCGACGAGATGCGCCCGGCCGAGCGTGCGCGCGGGCGCGGCGGCGCGCACCCGCACGTTCCACGCCCCCTCTCCTCCCGTCGATCAGCTCGACCGGGTCGCGGGAGAGGACGGGGCGAGCGGCAGGGTGAACGAGAATTCCGCGCCCTCACCCTTCTTGCTGGCCACCACGATCCGTCCGCCGTGGGCGTCGACGATGCCCTTGGCGATCGCGAGGCCGAGGCCTGCGCCGCCCTTCTTGGTCCGGCCGCGCCAGTAGCGATCGAACACGTGCGGCAGCTCGTGATCGGCGATCCCGGGGCCGCGATCGCGCACCGCGATCACCGCGTCGCCGCCGTTGCGCTCCAGCGAGATCTCGATCGGCGCGCCCTTGGCGTGCTTGAGCGCGTTGCCGATCAGGTTGTTGAGCACCTGGAGCACGCGGTCGCGATCCGCGGACACCACGGTCGAGCCGTTCGGCAGCTTCGCGATGATCGCGCCGCCGGCCTCGCGGGCGCGCAGCTCGTGATCGGCGGTCGCCTGGCGCACGATCGCGGCGGCGTCGACCAGCGCGCGCTCCAGGGTCAGGCCACCGGCCTCGATCACGCTGGCCTGGAGCAGGTCGGTGATCAGCCGATCGCCGTTGTGCACCGCGCGCTCGATCGCACCGAGGTGGCGGACCCCGTCGCCGGAGACCTCGCTGCGCAGCAGATCGCAGGCGAACCGGATGTTCTGCAGCGGGCCGCGCAGGTCGTGCGACACCACGGCGAGCACCTCGTCGCGGGCGCGCACCGCCTGGTTCGCAGCGGCCAGCGCGCGCTGGGCCTCGGCCTCGGCGCGGCCGATCCGGATCGCGAACCGGACGCGCAGGGCGATCCGCCGCGGCGACACGTCGCTCTTGGGGATGAAGTCGGTGATCCCCGCGTCGGCGGCGGTCTGCAGCAGGTCGTCGTCGTGCGCGCCGGTGACCAGGATCACCGGCGTGAGGTCACCGGCGGCGCGCAGCTTGCGCGTCAGGTCGATCCCGGTGACGCCCGGCAGGCCGTGATCGAGCAGCAGACAGTCGAAGCGCTGCGCCAGCAGCGGCCGCGCCGCGTCGACGGTGGCCGCCTCGCAGAGCTCGGCGCCCAGGTCGCTGTGCTCGACCGCGCGCTGGATCGCCAGCCGATCGACCTCGTCATCGTCGATCACCAGGAGCCGGATCCGTTCGGTCATAGCTTGCCCTCGAGCGGCGGCGGCGCGAACTCGCCCACCGACCAGTAACTGCGCATCGCATCCATGATCTGGCGAAACCGGCCGGGGGCGGCCGGCTTGACGAAGTATCCCGCAGCGCCCAGGCAGAACGCAGCGTCGCGGTCGTGCGGATCATCCGAGGTCGTGAGGATCACGTTGGGCACCCGCCGGAGCCGCGGATCGGTGCGCAGCTCCTTGAGCAGATCCAGCCCCGACATCCGGGGCATCCGGAGGTCGAGCAGGATCACCAGGCGCTCCAGCGCGAGCGCTCCGGAACGCAACAGGCGCAACGCCTCGATACCGTCGCGCGCGACGGTGATCGAGGCGATCTCCGGAGCCTGGGCTAACGCGCGATGGACGTTCATCACGTCCAGATCGTCGTCTTCCACCAGCAGGAGATGGATCCGCTGCTGCTTCATGATCCCGCCGTCGCCGTGCGCTACTCGACCTCCCCGGGATGGCTGGCGGCGGTCCCGGAGCCTGACGAGCCACCGACGTGTCCGTTCGACGCGCCGATGTGGCCGTTCGACGCATGGGCGGGCGGCGGCGTCGACGCAGGCCGCGCGTGGCCGGCGCTGGACGACTCGCTGGCCTTCGGATCGTGGCGCGGCTCCTCGAGCCGGCGGTACAGCGAGCGCCGGTCGATGCCGAGGATGCGCGCGGCGTGGGTCTTGTTGCCGCCGACCGCGTTGAGCACCTGGCGGACGTAGCGCCGCTCCATCTCGTCGAGCGTGATCAGCTCGCCCGGCGACTCGGTCGTGATCACGATCTTGCTCGACTGGTGCTCCTGGACCTTGGCCGGCAGGTCGTCGACCGTGATCTCGTCGAGCCGGCACAGCGCGACCGCGCGCTCCATGCAGTTCTCGAGCTCGCGCACGTTGCCGGGCCAGTCGTAGTCCATCAGCATCCGCGCGGCCGGGCCGGAGATCCCCTGGACCGGCTTGTTGGTGCGCTGCGCGATCCGCTTGAGGAAGTACTGGGCGAGCAGCAGGATGTCGCCGGCGCGGGCGCGCAGCGGCGGCACCGGGATCGCGACGACGTTGATCCGGTAGAACAGATCCTCGCGGAACCGCTTCTCCTCGACCTCGGTCTCGAGGTCGCGGTTGGTCGCGGTCACCACGCGGGCCTCGAACGGCACCTCCTCGTCGCCGCCGACCGGGCGAACCCTGCGCTCCTGGAGCACGCGCAGCAGCTTGACCTGCATCTCGATCGGCATCTCGCCGATCTCGTCGAGGAAGATCGTCCCGGCGCCGGCCTGGACGAACAGCCCGGCGCGCGACCGCTTGGCGTCGGTGAACGCGCCGCGGACGTGGCCGAACAGCTCGCTCTCGAGCAGCGGCGCCGGCATCGCGGCGCAGTTGACCGCGACGAACGGCTCGTTGCTGCGCGGCGACAGCCGGTGCAGCGCGCGGGCGACCAGCTCCTTGCCGGTGCCCGACTCGCCGGTGACCAGCACCGTGGCGTCGCTGTCGGCGACCCGGCGGATCATCTCGATGGTCTCGCGGATCGCGGGACTACCGCCGGCGATCCCGTCGATCGGCAGGTCCTTGTGCTGGTCCTTGCGCAGCCGCATGACCTCGCGCTGCAGCGACAGGTGCTCGACCGCGCGCTGCACGGCGATCGCGAGCGCGTCGACCTTCACCGGCTTGGTGATGAAGTCGTACGCGCCGGCGCGGATCGCCGCGATCGCGGTGTCGAGGCCACCCTGGCCGGTCAGCACCAGCGGCAGCAGATCGGGGTAGCGCTGGCGCAGCTCGACGCACAGGTCGATCCCCGACATTCCGGACATCTGGACGTCGGTGACGACGACGTCCGCCGGATCGGTCCTCAGCCGCTCCAGGCACTGCTGGGCGGAGTTGACGGCATCGACGTCATAGCCGCGCTTGCGCAGGCTATCGCGCAGCAACACCGCGGTGTCGTCATCATCATCGACGATCAGGATGGTTCCGTTCACGGCGAGGTCATACCTTTCTGCCCCTGGTGAGTCGAGGCACTGCTTCGCGCTCGTTCAGACGACCGGACGACGGCCCGCGACGAAGCTGATCAGCGCCATGATGAGCGCCACGACAAAGATGATCTTCGCGATGCCCGCGGCGCTGGCTGCGAGGCCAAAGAAGCCGAATACGGCCGCGATCAACGCGATGACGAAGAATGTAATAGCCCAGGAAAACATTGGATTCTCTCCTATGGTTACGCTCCTCGACGGTGCAGCGTACATGCCAGACTGATGCCGAACCGGGGCACGTCGTAGGGTCGCGAATCAACGTGCCCGGGGGCCCTTGATCCGTGCGTTGACGCTCGCCGGGCGAGCCCGCACGCTCACCTGCGCGAGACCGCTCGGCTACCGGGCGCCGTGGTCGGGCCGGGGCTCCGCTCCGGCGGCCGGCAGGTAGGAGCTCCGCACACGTACCCCTACTGCTTACCGCGGGACCGCGGCGCGGGCGCATCCGGGCTCGCCTGCGGCACCGGCGCAGCGGGGTCAGGGACGTCGGTGCGGCTGCGCAGCCGCTGGAACTCGCGCGCGAGCCGCGCCAGCTCCTCATCGGGAAGATCCTCGATGTCGACCAGCTTGTTGCGCGCAGACTCGACCGCCCGGATCAGCTCGTCGAGCTTGAGGTGGATCGCGCGGGAGTCGCGGTTCTGGGTGTTCTGGATCATGAACACCACGAGGAACGTGACGATCGTGGTGCCGGTGTTGATCACGAGCTGCCACGTGTCGGAGTAATGGAAGGCGGGCCCGGACACCGCCCACACGACGATGACCAGCACCGCCGCGGCGAACGCGTAGGGCGAGCCGACCGCGCCGGCCGTCGCGTGAGCGACCTTGCGAAACGCGCCGTGGACCGTCAAGGTGCCGCGACCACGACCTGGTTGTGGATGGTCTCGACGCCGGTGACGTAGGCGACCGCATCCTCGATCCGCCGCAGCATCGCGACGTCGGCGACCTGGCCGCGCAGCGTCACGAGCTCCCGGCTGACCTCGGCCGTCACCCGCGATGCGTCGGGTCCCAGCGTGGCGAGCGCCTGGCCCACGCGGTCGTGCAGGACCTGCTCGTCGGGATCGAGCGCCCGGAAGCCCTCGCGTGCCGCCTGCTCTTGCTCCCGCGTCGGGCGGATCGACGTGTCGGGCTCGACGACCGTCTGGCGGACGATGTCATCGTAGCTTCTGGGGGTCCGAACCGGGTTGCTCGCCATGCGCCGATCGGTGTGCAGCACCAGTGCCAGCCGCCAGGCCGATGCGAGGAACCGCGCCCGTGCTCCGGCGGCGAGCGCATGCGCCCGCCGAGCGCTTTGGCCACGGCATGACCAGGTACAACCGGGACCAGTCCGGTCGCATGTTCAGGCGATTCGCGGTGTTGGCGAGCTGGTATCGACCATGCAGAGACCCGCCGCATGGACAAGAGCGATGAGCTCCGCGACCGGGTCGAGGCCCGCAAGCACGAGCTCCTGGCGAAGTACAACGACCTGAAGGCCGACACGCGCAAGGAGGCCCTGGAGGCGCGCACCCGTCTCAAGGCCAGGCTCGACGAGCTGGAGGCTCACCTCAAGCTCGGCTGGGCGAAGGTCAACGACGAGGTCCGCACCAAGCTGAGCCAGTGGCTGGAGCGCAAGGACCACGACAACCAGCACAAGTGATTCGTTTGCGGCTCGTCTGGCGTCCCACCCGCGCCGGAGAGCTGCCCTGACCCCCGCGCAAGCGGGTCCCGCCGGTAGCCTCCCCCAGGCCACCGGCGGTTTTTTTTCCGGATCGGGCCACCGGAGGTGTGCCGCAGATCGCCGCGCCGCCGCGCCCGATCGCAGCCCGCGCGCAGCTTGCGGTATGATGCCGGCGACATGGCCCAGATCCGGATCGTCGACGACTGGCGTCGCAGCCCGGCGTCCGGCCCGAGCCACTATCGATCGGTCATGGTGATCGCCGAGAAGTGGGCGGAGCAGCGCGTGCTGATGCGCGCCTACGCCGAGAGCCGGGACCAGCTGCGGCCGACGATCATGCTGCACGGCACCGAGCTCGCGATCGGCCCGGCCGGTCTCGATCTCAACGGCCCGTGGGGCATCCACGTCGGCGACAACCCCGAGGTCCGCGCACCGCACATCAAGGAGCAGCTGGAGAGCAGCGCGCGCCGGCTCGCCGGCTCCAAGGGGAACCCGCCCCGGCTGGCCGACGAGTCGCCGACCTTCGACCGCGAGCCCACCGCCAGCTGGGGCCCGGGCGCACCCCGTGTCCTGCCGGCTCGCCCCAGCCCCGAGCCACCCGCCGTCCAGCAGGTCGGCCCGATCGGCGCCGCGCGGATCCCGGCCGCCCCCGCCGCGGCCTACGTGCCACCGATGCAGGCGCATGCCGCCTCCGCCCCGAGCCATGTGTCCACCGCGCCGTCCAATCCCGAGCTGCGCACCACGCCGCTGCCGCGCCCACGCTCCCGCACCGGCCGGCACCCGCCGGCGGGCCAGGTCCGCACCGCGCTGGGCTACACCTCCGGATCGGGAGCGCAGTCGGCGATCGTCCGGCTCGGGCTCGCTCCGCACGTCTCGGCGCGGCTCGGCCGCCTGGTCGACCGGGTCGTCCCCGCCGACTTCCACCTCGACGCCCGCGAGCGCCGCGTGCTCAACGCGCTCGGCGAGGGTGAGCTCACCGCGCGCGGCATCGGCCAGATGCTCGATGTCGCAGATCCGGTCTCCTTCATGGAGGAGCTGACCCGCAAGCTCGAGGCCTACAGCCTCGACCTGGTCGAGCCCGGCGATCCGCAAGGCGGTGAGCCGACCTACCGCCTGCGGGCGTGAGCTGCCGGCGGGCGTTTCGCGACTGGCTGGGCTGTGGTAACCACGCCTGCCGCCATGCAGGTACGCATCGAAGACGTTTCACCGGTCGAGAAGAAGATGTTCGTCGAGGTCCCGTGGGAGACGGTGAACCAGAAGCTCGGCGACGCGTACAAGGAGCTCGGCAAGGGCGTGGCGCTCAAGGGATTTCGCAAGGGCAAGGTCCCGCGCCCGGTGCTCGAGCAGGTCTACGGCCAGCGGATCAACGCCGAGATCGCCGACCAGCTGGTCCGCGAGTCGTTCGTGCGCGCGTCCGCGGAGCACAACCTCGCCGTGGTCGCCGAGCCGCGGGTCGAGGAGAAGCTGCAGATCAAGAAGGGCCAGCCGTTCACGTTCGCCGCGATCATCGAGATCCGCGGCGACGTCGTGCCACAGAACTACACCGGCCTGACGATCGAGCGCCGCAAGCTCGCGATCGCCGAGCCCGCGGTCGACGAGGCGCTCGCCCAGCTGCGCCGCGAGCACACCGAGCTCCGCCCGATCGAGGGCCGCGAGCTCACCGCGCCGGGCGACATCGTCGGGCTCAGCGTCACCGGCACGATCGGCGAGCACCAGATCAACCAGCCGCAGTTCGCGGTCGACCTCGACGACGCCGAGCGCGAGCCGCTGCCCGGCATGCGCGAAGCGCTGACCGGCGTGCCGCTCGACACCAAGGACAAGCAGATCGAGATCACCCTCCCCGACGACTACAAGGACGAGTCGATCCGCGGCCGCACGGCCCAGCTGACGGTCACCATCCTCGAGGTCCGCGCCAAGGAGGTCCCGGCGCTCGACGACGAGTTCGCCAAGGACACCGGCAAGGCCGACACGCTCGATGGCCTGCGCGCGGCGCTGCGCAAGGAGCTCGAGGACCGCGAGCGCGAGGTCATCGACCGCGAGGCCCGCGAGGGCGTGCTGCGCGAGCTGATCAAGGCCAACCAGATCCCGGTCGCCGGGTCGCTCGTCGAGCGCGCCGTCGAGTTGCAGTACGCGCGGCTGCGCCAGATGCTCGGCATGAAGCCCGAGCGCGGCAACCCCGGCCTCAACGACGAGCTGCGCGACAAGCTGCGCCCGGCCAGCGCCGACGAGGTCCGCGGCCAGCTCCTGCTCGAGGCGATCGCCGACAAGGAGGGCCTGACGATCACCGACGAGGAGCTCGCCCGGCACATCGAGGCCACCGCGCGCCAGCGCAACGTCGCGCCCGCCAAGCTGCGCGCCGAGTGGCAGCGCGACAACCGGATCGACAACGTCGTGTACTCGCTGCGCCAGGACAAGGTGCTGCGGTTCCTGGTCGACAAGGCGCAGGTCACCGAGGTCGACCAGCTGACCCAGCAGGGCACGCCGCTGCCCGAGGCCCCCGACGTGGACGACCACGACGAGCCCGGCCACGTCCACGGCCCCGACTGCGATCACGACCCCTGACGGCGGGTTCTCGGCTTTCTCGCCCGAGAAGGCCGCTCGGCATACAATTCCGCCATGTCGTTTCGGCTCCAGGTCAGGAACTATCGAGGGCTACGGGCCGTCGACTGGAGCCCCGAGGGCGTGTGCGCGCTGGTGGGCGCCAACGGGTCGGGCAAGACGACGCTCCTCGATGTCCCGGCGCTGCTCGGGGATGCACTGGATCGTGGCTGGGCGCGCGCGCTGGAAGCCCACGGCGGCATTGCCAATGCGCGCAACCTGTACGCCGCTGGCGATGACCCCTACGACTTCGAGGTCTCTGTCGGTAACGTGGTATGGCATCTCGCCCCGGTACTGGCCGAGATAGGCTTCCGTTCCAGAGAGCGGCTCACGGTGGCCGGCCAGCTGGCGATCGTGCGCGAAGCTGGTGCCGAACACGCGCTGTCCGGCCACAACCATGAGAGACTGCAGGTCGGGGATTCACTCGCACTCAAGGTCGGCGACGCGATGCCCGAGGCGCGGGCCATCATCGACCCGCTTTCCCGATACCGGCTGTATGGCGCCTATGACCTGGTGGCTCTCCGGAGAAGTGGCTCCCCAGACTCTAGCGAGCGGCGGCTCGATCGGCGCGGTGGCAGCGTTTTCACGGTGCTGCGAAACTGGCGCGACAAGCGCAAGGATCATGATCGCTGCGAGTTCGTGCTCGAGGGGCTGCGCGACATCTTCGGTGACTTCTTCGAAGGTCTCGACTTCGTGAAAGCCGCGCAGGTGGTCGGTGCCGATATGCACCTCAAGCGCGGTCGAGTGCACTCGGCGAGCCTTGCTCCGGATGGTTGGTTCGCCGCTCTGCTCCACCTCACGGCCGTGGCGTCGACGGATGACGGCGACGTGATCGGGATCGACGAGCCGGAGAACGCGCTCCACCCGCGCGCGATCAAGCTACTGCTGGAGCACATGCGAACGTGGTCACGACGCCGCAACGTGACGATCCTGCTGGCGACGCACTCGCCGGTGATCATCAGCGACTTCGACACACGGCCCGAGCAGCTGTTCGTGATGCAGCCGGATCAGCCGGTGTCGCCCGTTGCCGTGACCGACCTGAAGGAGCGAGACTGGCTCGCGCACTTCACGCTCGGCGACCTCTACACGCGCGAGGAGTTCGGCGCGCCTCGCGACGATGCCGAGCATCGCCCTCATCACGACGGGTGAGTGCGAGCATCGCGCGCTCGGGGCGTCGCTGCAGCGAGTGTTCGGAGCTGCAGGCCTCGAGGTGCGGTCAGCCCAGCGCCCTCAGCTTTCGCTCACGAGCAGATACCTAAGCTATCCCGCGCCGACCTCGGCGGGCACGCTGGTCAACAAGCTCATGCATGCCGTGATGGCTGAGGTCGAGAGCAGGGACGCGGCCGACTTCGTGTTCGTGATCGACGACCTCGAGCTTCCGAACGTTGACACCCCGCACCACGTGACGCAGCTGGTGTCGGATGCATTCCGTCGCTACCTCCATCGCGACACACCCACACACAAGGCGATCGCTCGCGTGCGGGAGCGATGCTCGTTCCACCTGCTGTGTCCGATGGTCGAGACCTACTTCTTCGGCGAGCCGGCGGCGCTGGTGCGCGCCGGCGCTCGAAGACCCGCCATCCTCAATCCGTCGCATCACCTGGAAGACTTTCTCGCGGACGTAGACATGGAACTCACCGCCGCAGGTGAGATTCGCGGTCATGACTGGCGCACACCGGACCGCTTCCCGACACCCGAAGCGGTACCTGAAGTTCCTGATCGACCCCGACGATGCCGGGCGCGCGGCCTACAAGGAGTCGCGAGACGGCGTTCAGGCGCTGCAGACCTTGGACTGGGCGCAGGTGTTCGCGTACGAGCCGCCGGGAATCGCCTTCGCGCACGCGCTGTTCGACGACCTCGCGGACGCGCTCGGCGTCGAGAACCCGTTCCCCGGTACGTGCCATCCGCTGACCACGCGTCGATCCGGGGGAACGCTGCGCAACGTCCTGTGACGCTGCTCGCGCTGTGACGCTGCTCGCAGGGCGGACATCCAAGATTGCCGGCAGTTCTCGCAGCGCCGGCGAGGCGAGCGAACTTCATGCGGTGTTCCCGGCGGTGCGCGTTAAGATCGGCGCCATGCAACGCGATTCGACGGAGGTCGCCGCCAGCGGGGAGCCGCATCCGAGCCTCTCCGAGCTGAAGAGCTCGTCGCATCCCCGGGTCAGCGGGCACCTGGAGCACTGCGCGATGTGCCGATCGGTGGTCGCCGCCGACAACGATCTCGGCGACCTCAGCGCGCCGATCCCGCTCGATCTGCCCAAGGGCCTGGTCAGCGAGAACGCGTTCCGCTGGCCGGCCGATCCGACCGCGCGCGGCGGCATGGCGCAGATCTTCGCCGGCGAGGACCGCCGGCTCGCCCGCACGGTGATCCTCAAGGCGCCGCGCGAGGGCGACGACCTGCCGGCGGGGATGGCGGAGGTGTTTCAGCGCCGGGTGACCGCGGAGGCGCGGATCCTGGCCAAGCTGCAGCACCCGTCGATCGTGACGATCTACGAGCTCGGCAAGTCGTCGGCCGGCTGGCCGTTCTGCGTGCTGGAGAAGGTCGACGGGGTGTCGCTGCGCGACCGGCTCGACGAGCTCGCCGACGCGGAGGCCGATGGCCGGCCGCGGACCCGCGAGCGGCTGGAGCTGCTGGCGAGCCTGGCGTCGATCGCCGAGGCGCTGGCCTACGCCCACGAGCGGCGGGTCGTCCACCGCGATTGCACGCCCAACAACATCCTGCTCGGCAAGCGTGGCGAGGCCACGCTGATCGACTGGGGCATCGCGCGCGACCTCGACGCGCCGGGCGTCGGGACCGATCCGGCGCTGCTGGCCAGCGAGGCGCCGGCGGACCGCGGCGAGACGATCAGCGCGGGCACGCCGCCGTACCTGCCGCTCGAGCAGACCCAGGGCCGGCACGCCGACCCGAGCTTCGACGTCTACAGCTTCGGCGTCACGCTGTACGAGGTCGTGTCGGGCAAG
>DATAPF010000023.1:0-7005 GCA_036265355.1 Kofleriaceae bacterium
ACCGGGTCGCGCTGGTCACCGGGGCGAGCCGGGGAATCGGCGCGGCGATCGCGCGGACCCTCGCCCGGGACGGGCTCGACGTCGCGCTGACCTGCGTCCACCAGCGCGCCGCCGCCGACGCGCTCGCCGCCGAGATCCGCGATCTCGGCCGCCGCGCCTGGGTCGCGCAGTTCGACGTCCGCGACGCCGCCGCGGCGCGCGCGGCGATCGACGAGCTGCTCGGCCAGACCGAGATCCACGTCGTGGTCAACAACGCCGGGGTGTCGGCCGACGCGGCGTTCCCGGCGATGTCGCATGGCACATGGGACACCGTGATCGACACCTCGCTCGACGGGTTCTTCCACGTGACCCAGCCGCTGGTCATGCCGATGGTGCGCCGCCGGTGGGGGCGGATCGTCAACCTCGCGAGCGTATCAGGGCTGCACGGGAATCGAGGCCAGGTGAACTACTCCGCTGCCAAGGCCGGACTGATCGGCGCGACCAGGGCGCTCGCGATCGAGCTCGCCAGCCGCAACATCACGGTCAACGCGGTCGCGCCCGGGCTGATCGACACCGAGATGATCGCGTCGGCGCCGGTCGACGACCTGCTCCAGCACATCCCGATGAAGCGGATCGGCAGCGCCCAGGAGGTCGCGGATGTCGTCGCGTTCGTGGTCAGCGACCGGGCGGCGTACATGACCGGCCAGGTCCTGGTCGTCTCGGGGGGCCTGTGAGGCGGCGCGTCGTCGTCACCGGCATCGGCCTGGTCAGCCCGCTGGGCTGCGATCTCGGCGAGGCCGCCGCCCGGCTGCGCGCCGGTGGCCACGGCATCGTCGCGATGCCGGAGTGGGAGCAGGTCGGCCACCTCGCGCCGCGGGTCGCCGCGCGGGTCGCCGTCCCCAGGGAGCTCGAGCTCCCGCACAAGGCGGCGCGCACGATGGGCCGGGTCGCCCAGCTCGCGACGATCGCGACCCAGATCGCGGTCCGCGACGCGGGCCTTGGGCCCGACGAGTTCGCCGACGGCACGATCGGCGTGGCCTACGGCAGCACGCACGGCTCGTCTCAGGCCAACGAGGAGTGGGCGCGCAAGCTGGTCAAGCACAACGGCTTCCTCGGGCTGTCGTCGACGACGTACCTCAAGTTCATGAGCCACACCACCGCGGCCAACCTCGCGACCCACTTCGGGGTCCACGGCCGCGTGATCTGCACGTCGGCGGCGTGCGTCAGCGCGACCCAGGCGATCGGCCACGGCTTCGAGACCATCGGCGCCGGGCTCGCCGACGTCATGCTGTGCGGCGGCGCCGAGGAGCTCCACTTCACCCACGCCGCGGTGTTCGACATGCTGCACGCCGCGAGCAAGGCGTTCAACGCCACGCCCGAGCTGACGCCGCGGCCGTTCGATCAGCGGCGCGACGGCCTGGTCGTCGGCGAGGGCGCCGGCACGCTGGTGCTCGAGGACCACGACCGCGCGCGGCGGCTCGGCAAGCGGATCTACGCCGAGATCGTCGGGTTCGGGACCAACTGCGACGGCACCCACGTCACCAACCCGTCGGCCGACGGCATGCGCGGCTCGATGGAGCGCGCGCTGCGCTCGGCGGGGATCGGCCCCGACGCGATCGACCACGTCAACGCGCACGCGACCGGCACGACGATCGGCGACATCGTCGAGAGCCAGGCGACCCACGCGGTGTTCGGCGACCGGGTGCCGGTGAGCTCGCTCAAGGGCCACCTCGGCCACACCCTGGGCGCGTGCGGCGCGATCGAGATCGCGCTGGCGATCGCGATGCTGCGCGAGGGCTGGATCGCACCGACCCGCAACCTCGAGACCATCGACCCGCAGTGCGCGCCGCTCGACCACGTGCGCGGCGAGCCGCGCACCGCGCGCCTGACCCGCATCCTGTGCAACAAGTTCGCGTTCGGCGGGATCAACACCAGCATCGTCGTTGCGGCGGTATGATCGGGGAGCCGTGCTGAGAGCGTTCGTCGCAAAGCTGCCGGCCCTCGCCGCCGCCGCCGCCGCCGCCTGGCTGTTGCCCCCGGGCTGGGCGGCGCTGGCGATCGCCGCGATCGCGGTCGCGCTGGTCGGGTTCTTCACCTACACGATCGCCCACCCGAAGAGCCGGTTCTTTGTCCCGGTGGTCGACCGGCTGGCGAGCGATGCCCCGGTCGTCGCGCTGACGTTCGACGATGGCCCCGATCCGGTGGTCACGCCGCGGATCCTCGACCTGCTCGGCGCGCACGGCGCGCGCGCGACGTTCTTCGTGCTCGGCGAGCGCGCCGCCCGCTACCCGGACGTGATCCGGCGGATCCACCGCGAGGGCCACACGATCGGCACCCATACCCAGCGCCACCTGCTGCGGTTTCACTTCGGCTTGCCGCGCTTCGTGCGCCGCGAGATCGAGGACGCGGTCGACGTGCTCGCCGGCATCCTGCCCGCCCGGCCGGCGCTGTTCCGGCCGCCGCAGGGGCTGCGCACGCCGTTCTTCGCCTCGGGCTGGCGCGGGACGCGCGGCCTGACCTGCGTGACGTGGTCGGTGCGCGCGTTCGACTCGCGGCCGACCACCGCCGACGCGATCGTCGGGCGGGTGGCGCACCGCCTGGCGCCCGGCGCGATCGTCGCGCTGCACGATGGCACCGGCCTGGGCGGCGGGCGCGATCGGACGCCGACGCTCGCCGCGCTGCCCCGCATCCTCGCCGCGTGCCAGGCGCGCGGCCTGCGGTGCGTGGCGCTCGGCGAGGCCGGCGCGGTGCCCGCCGTGCGCGAGGTACCCGAGGTACCCGAGGTGCGCGAGGTACCCGAGGTGCGCGAGGTACCCGAGGTGCGGTGATGGCGGGCCTCGACCGCGCCGCGATGTACCCGCTCCAGGCCCGCCTGCCGGCCCCGGTCTACTGGCTCTACCGCGCCGTCCGGACGCTGGGGGTCGCGCTGTGCTTCGCCGGGTTCTGGTCGGGCGCGGTCGTGATCGGCTGGCTGTGGCTCCCCGTGCTGTGGCTCCTGCCCGGCGAGCCGGCCGCCAGGATCCGGCGCGTCCACCGCACCGTGCGGCGCGGCTTCCAGCTGTTCCACGCCGTGATGCGCGCGCTGCGGCTGTATCACCGCAGAAGCCCGGTCGCCCGGCTGCGGCCCGGCGGCGCGGCGGTCGTCCTGGTCGCCAACCATCCCACGCTGTGCGACGTGACCTCGATCGCGTCGCTGTTCCCCGACGTCGTCGCGGTCGCCGGCCCTCAGTACGCGGCCAACCCGGTGCTCGCCCGCCTGGTCCGCGGCTGCGGCTTCGTGGCCACCGGCAGCCACATGCTCCGCGACGGTGAGGCGCGGCTGCGCATGGGGTTCGACGTCCTGGTGTTCCCCGAGGGCACGCGCTCGCCGCTGGGCGGCGGGCTGCAGCCGTTCCACCGCGGCGCGTTCGAGCTCGCGGCCCGGGCCAAGGCCCCGATCGTCCTGCTGAAGCTGACCTGCGTGCCGCCCGCGCTGTCCAAGCGGCTACCGATCTGGAAGATCGCCGATCGGATGGCGGTGCTGACGATCGAGCCGTTCGACGTGATCTACCCCGCGGGCCTCGGCACGGACAGCCGGGCGCTGTGTCGCGCGATCGAGCAGCGTTATTGCGACATCCTTGGGTATCCTGCTCCCAAGGTACGTGTACCCTCGGACATTCCGACCAGCGAGCCTCAACCTCTCGGAGATCTCCCGTGACCACGACCACGTCCAACCTGCACCACGAGCTCAAGCTGTTGATCGTCGAAGCGCTCCAGCTGGAGGACGTCGACCCCGCATCGATCTCGGACACCGCTCCACTGTTCGGCGCCGGGCTGGAGCTCGACTCGATCGATGCGCTGGAGCTCGCGACGGCGATCGCCCGCAAGTACGACGTCGAGGTCAACCAGGACCAGGAGACCCGCGACGCGTTCCGCTCGGTGTCACACCTCGCGGAGTTCATCACACGCAAGCTCGGCGCAGCCGCGGCCCGCGCCAGCCGCGCCGGCTAGAACCGCCCCACGACCGATAGCCCCGCGGCGCCGGGGGCGATCATCGGCGCGATCGAGGTGACGATCAGCTGATCATTGCGCACGAGCACCGTCCGGGAGCTGGAGATCCCGTAGAGCAGCATGATGGCCCCGGCGGTCTGCCCGAGGCCCGACACCGTCAGGTAGAACCGCGCGATCGCGCTGTCGGTCTGTGCGATCTCGAGGAACGGACCGGCGACCGGGAGGAACACCGGGGCGACGCTGGTGTTGGATCCCTCCGCCTTGAGGAGGTCCGACGCCACCGCGCCGATGAACGCCGTCGCGAGGTAGGTCGCGCCGAGCGTCACCGCGCCGCCGATGATCAGGCCCTTGCGCGTGCGCTGCACGCGGGTGTAGCCGTACGGCGTCGGGGCGCTGTCGTCGAACTCGGTGATCTCCGCCGGGCCGTAGACCACCGCGCCGGGCGGCTGGGCGGCGTACACCGGCGGCCCGTAGCCCGGCGGCGCGCCCGGGGGCGGCGAATAGGGCGGCGGATAGGGCTGCGGAGCGGGCGCCGGCCCGGAGCCGGACGGATACGGCGGCGGCGGCGCCTGGTCATCGGCCTCGGCGAGGCCGGCGCCCAGGCTGCATGCCAGGGCGATCAGCGCGATCGCCCGCGTGCGACATGGCGGGTGCGGAGTCATGCGGCTCAAGAGACCTCCCGCGCCGACGGTATCATCATCGCGCCCGGCGGGACGCGGCGATCGCAGCCCGCGCGGCGGCTCACCGCCGGTTCACGGTGAGCCGCTGGTCACGCAGGTGAGCAGCGTGTGACTGGTCCCGATCGGCTCGTCGGACTCGAGCCGCAATCCCGCGCTCGCGATCAGATCGAGGAAGTCCTGCGAGTGATACATGCGGCTGGTCCCGTTCGCCATGCACGAGAAGTACAGGCTGAGGCCCTGCAGGATCAGCTCGCCGACCTCGTTGGCCTGGCGATCCCAGAACGCCTCGAGGATGCGGAGCCGGCCGCCGGGGGCCAGCGCCGCGGCGCCGCGCTCGAGCAGCCGCACGATGTCGGGCTCGGCGAAGCAGTCGAGCAGCTGGCTCATCCACACCACGTCGAACCCGCCCGGGAACGCGCGGCCATGGTCGAGCAGGTCGATCGGCACGGTGTGCAGCCGCGCGTCCAGCCCGGCCGCGATCGCGTTGTCGCGCAGCCGGTCGAGCTGTCCGGGGTGATCGAGCACGGTGACCTCGACCTCGGGATCGTGGCCCAGGCAGTACAGCGCCCACTTGCCGGTGTTGCCGCCGACGTCGAGCAGCCGGCGCGGCCTTGACTCGAACACGCGCGGAAACACCAGCGGGAACGCGCTGTCGGAATAGAAGTGATCGAACGCGAACCAGCTGTCCTGCACGCCGGGCGGCAGCTCGGTCAGCCCGGCGTAGATCGTCGACCACGGGCCGAACACCGACAGCCCCGCCGGCCGGCCGGTGCGCAGGCTGTCCTCGAGCCGGGACGCGCCCGCATAGCACACGTCCTGGACGAAGCTGGCATTGACGTGGACCATCGGATCGAACAGCCAGAGCTGGCCGGCGTCGGTGATCCGGTAGCGGCCGTCCTCCAGCGCGACCAGCTCGAGCGCGAGGCAGCCCTCGAGCAACACGCGCGCCGCATACAGCGAGACGTTCGCGCGCGCGGCGACGTCCCCGGGGACGACGCCCTGGGACTTCGAGGCATGCACCGCTGCCAGCACACCCATCTTGCGCGCCGCCATCGCCGCCTGGAACAGCAGCGGCGAGAACGCCAGCTGATGGACCTGGCGATACGACTTCGGAACCCGCTTGCGATGGCCTGGCATGACAAACTCCACTACACTACCGGCGAGCATGGGACCACCGGAAGCACCGTCCAGGGACGAGATTCTGCACGAGATCCAGCACATGATGAGCGAGCTGTTCGAGCTGGGTTCAGACCGTGTGCAACCGGAGGCTCGCCTCGTCGAGGACCTCGAGCTCGACAGCCTCGATGCCTTCGATCTCGCGGTCAAGGTCGAGGAGATCACCGGGGTCGCGCTCGACGAGAACCAGATCCGCGAGCTGCGCACCGTCGAGGACGTGATCGTCGCGCTGGAGGCGATCGCCCGCACGCGCGGGATCTCGGCGCTGCGCGCGTCGGCCGCAGCGCAGACCAAATCGTGACCGCGCACGGGGTCGGGCGGCGGTGCGCGTGCGCCGGGCTCGCCGCGGCGCTGGGGGTGCTCGTCGCGGGCGCCGCCCGCATCGCCGCCGCGGCCCCACCCGCTCCACCGCCGGCTGCGCCCGCCGCGAGCGACGGTCCACCGGCAAACCTCATGTCCGGCCCGCCGGCGCACGGCGCCGCGCTCGACGCGGTGTTCGCCCGCCTCCAGCTCCAGCGGCTGCGCTGCGCGTTCCACGACCAGAAGCGGATCGCGCTGCTCGCGCGGCCCCTGCAGTCGAGCGGCGTGATCACCTTCGACCGCGATCGCGGCATCGTGCGATCGACGACGGCGCCGCACGCCGAGAAGGCGGTGCTGACCCGCACGGCGCTGCGGATCCAGCGGGGCGACCATGTCGAGGACATCCCGCTCGACCGGAGCAAGGACCTCCAGGCGTTCGCGCTGATCTTTCCGACCCTGCTGCGCGGCGAGCGCCCGGCGATCGAGCGCTCGTTCGACA
Organism: Kofleriaceae bacterium; assembly: GCA_036265355.1. GTDB lineage: Bacteria > Myxococcota_A > Polyangia > Haliangiales > Haliangiaceae > JABFXX01. The sequence continues at coordinate 6,625 of DATAPF010000023.1, forward strand.
TCGCCCTGTACGGCCGCGCCGAGGGCTGGTGGGCGCTGGAGCTCACGCCGCGCTCGGACTCGCTGCGCGCACTGGTCCGCCGGGTGGTGGTGTTCGGCCGCGCCGGTGAGCTCGCCGCGCTCCAGATCACCGAGACCAGCGGCGACACCACCGACACGCGGCTGTCCGATCTCCACAAGAACGGCGACGTGCCGGACGCCGAGATCGCGGCGGCGTTCGGAGCGCCGTGACCCGGTGGCGCGCCCGCGCCGCGAGCCTGGTCGTGGTGCTCGGCACCGCGCTCGGGCTGGCGGCCGCGGCGCCGCACATGCGGTTCACGACCGAGATCACCGCGTTCTTGCCCGACGACAGCGCGAACCGCGGCGCGCAGATCGCCGCGCT
>DATAPF010000024.1:0-18245 GCA_036265355.1 Kofleriaceae bacterium
ACGGTCTCGCACGGCGCGTGGTTGCAGTGCTGGCACATCATCGGCTGATGGACCGCGCGCGGCTCGTCCTCGCTGCCGTTGTAGTAACGGTCGATCCGGATCCAGTGCATGATGCGCTGGCGGTGGACTTGGTCCTTGCCGATGACGGGCACGTTGTTCTCGGCCTGGCAGGCGACCACGCAGGCCGAGCAGCCGGTGCAGGCGTTGAGGTCGATCGTCATGCCCCACAGCCGCTCGCCCATCGGCCGCTCGGTCCACAGGTCGTCCAGCTCCTCGCGCTGCTTTTCACCGTCCGGGCCGCCCCGGGCGAGCTCCTCGCGGGTGGTCTCGAGCACGATCGGCCGGCCCTCCTGCGAGAAGTGCCACTGGGCCTCGGCGAGCTTGTCGTGACCGCCGGTCGGCTTGATCGCGACGTCGGCCCACATCCGGCGCGCGCCGCGGACCAGCGAGCTCAGCGGGAAGCCGTTGCCGCCGACGTGGTCGCCGGCCTTGCCGACCTGGCGGCGGCCCCAGCCGACCGCGACCGACAGCGTGCGCGCGTGCTGCCCGGGCTGGGTGTACACCGGGACCTCGACGCTGGCGCCGGTCGGAGTGGTGAGCGACACGATGTCGCCGTCGGCCAGGCCGAGCTGGCGGGCGGTCGCCGGCGCGATCATCGCGACGTTGCCCCAGCTCAGCTTGGTGATCGGATCGGGCATCTCGAGCAGCCACGGGTTGTTGGCGTTCTTGCCGTCGCGCATCGCCACGCTCTCGAACAGCGCGAGCTCGTAGCGATCGCCCTGCGCCGAGCGCTGGCTGTCGGCCTGGATCGCCGCGACCGCGCCGCGCCAGTCGCCGCCGGTGGCCGCCGCGCCGGACGGCGGCGTTGCCGCGAGCTCGAGCACGCCGCGCTCCAGGGCCTGATCCCAGAACGAGTCGAAGTCGCGCGCGCCCTGGCGCGGCATGATCTGGGTGCGCCAGTGGTCGCGGAGCACCTCGTAGTGGGTCGCCGGCTCGCCGATCCAGTGCAGCAGGCTGTCGACCACCGAGCGGGTCTCGAACAGCGGCGCGATCAGCGGCTGGGTCAAGCTGAGCATCCCGGCGACCGGCTCGGCGTCGCCCCACGACTCCAGGAAGTGGTGGTCCGGGCACACCGCCGTGACCGCGGCGGCGGTCTCGTCGAGCCGGTCGGCGGTCGAGATCGACAGCGGGACCTTGTCCCGGGCCAGCGCGGCCAGGAACCGCTTGCCGTCGACGTAGTCGTACGCCGGGTTGACGCCGTGCAGGATCAGGGTGTGGACCTCGCCGCGCTCGAGCTCGCCGACCAGCGCGTCCATCGCGGCGTCGTCGCCCTGGCGCTGCAGCGATGGCCGGTCGACGTCGAGCGTCTTGCCGAGGTTGCCGAGCAGCCGGTTGAGCGTGAGCACGACGAGCTGGGTCGCGGTGTCGTTGACGCCGGCGACGACCAGCGAGTCGCCGCGGTGGCTCCACAGCGCGTCGGCGACCTGGTCGAGGACCTCGGGCTTGACCGGGTCGCTCGGCGCGGTGACGCCGGCCTCACCGGCCTTGCGCGCGATCCGGGCGAGCAGCGCGGCGGCGACCGCGCCGAGCTGGGACGGCGCGACCGCGACCCGCTGGTCGGCGTTGCTGCCGGTGACCGACATGCCGGGCTCGAACTGGACGTGGAGCCCGGCCGGCTGCTCCGGGGTCCGGCCGCGCGCGTACTGGCGCGCGAACTCGACCGGCGACAGCCAGGTGCCGAGGAAGTCGGCGTCGATCCCGACGATCACCTTCGCGCGGTCGAACGCGTAGTGCGGGATCACCGGGCCGCCGAACGCCTGGGCCGATGCGGCGCGCAGCGCGCTGGCCGACACCGGATCGTAGGTCACGTGGCGGAAGCCCGGGAACGCCTTGCGCAAGCGCTCGATCACGGCGAGCAGCGTCGGGCTGGTGACCGTGGTCGACAGCAGCACGACCTTGCCCTGCTTGGTGCGCGCGTCGTCGAGCCGGGTGGCGATCTGGTCGTCGACCTCGTGCCACGGCGCCGGCTTGCCGTCCCACAGCGGCTCGCGCAGCCGCTGCTCATCGTAGAGCGACAGCACCGTGGCCTGGCCGGTCGCGCAGGTCGCGCCGCCGAACAGGGTCGACAGCTCGTTGCCCTCGATCTTGATCGGCCGGCCGTCGCGCTGCTTGACCAGCAGGCTGCACGCCGACGCGCAGCCGCCGCAGGTCGTCGCGTAGTGGTTCGCGACACCCGGGATCATGTCGTCGGTGGCCACCGCGATCGGGACCGCCTTGGTCACCGGCGCGCGGCACGCCGCCACCGTCGCGGCGGCGGCGCCGAACCCCATCAGGCTCAGGAAGTCGCGGCGCGTGGTGTCGCTGCCATCGTCGCTGGCACCGACCGGCAGGCCGCCGGGGAACTCGCCGCGATCGCGCGATCCATGGTCGCGCTCGTCGAGGTTCTGCCAGTACTCCGGCGCCGGCTGCGCCCTAAGCTTCAGCTTCACGAGCTCGGGCTTGGCGCCCTTGCAATGATCGCTCATGGGACTCCTCGGCTCCTAGTAGTGGCAGCTCGCGCAGTCCAGGCCGGTGACCGGCCTGGGCACCTCGGTGAACCGCTTGGCCGCGCGCTCCAGCGTGTGGGTCGGGACTCCCGCGTGCTCGCGGTGGCAGGTCAGGCAGAAGCCCATCGTCAGCTCCTTGACCTGCTCGATGCGCGCCATGGTCTTGACCGCGCCGTGGCAGTTCTCGCAGTCGATGCCCTTCAGCACGTGGCGGCTGTGGTTGAAGTACACGAAGTCGGGCAGGTTGTGGACCTTGGTCCACGCGACGACCGGCTTGTCGAGCTGGGCGGCTTCCTTGAACCGCTCGATCTCGATCGTCTGCTTCTCGAGCAGGTTGTGGCAGTTCATGCACACGCTCGACGACGGGATCCCGGCGTGGCGGCTCGACCGCGCGCCGTAGTGGCAGTACAGGCAGGGCACCTGGTTGTCGCCCGCGTGCAGCTTGTGCGAGAACGCGATCGGCTGCGCGGGCGCGTAGCCCTGCTGCATGCCCAGCCGGAACAGGCGCCTGACGCCGGTCGCGACGACGAGCACCGCGATGACCAGGCCGATGAGGATGATCAATGGTCTCATGGCAAATATCTCTGGCTTTGATCAGCTCGGTTCGTGTGCGTCGCCGCCGTCGCCCGGGTGGTCTTCTTCCGGCCACAGCCAGCGCGCCGGGCTGAGCTTGCCCAGCGCGCGGCGCCCGGTGTGCGCCATCGCCGTGATCGGCCGCCCCACGGCCAGCATGGCGCGGTCGCCCGCCGCCACCAGGATCATCGCGGCGCTGGTGAACGGCACCACCGCGAGCACGGCGAACCACGAGAACACGTGGAGCCGGATCAGGAACGGCATCTGCTCGACCAGCTGGATCGCGGGCTCGGCCCTGCCGAGCGACCACAGGTAGGGCGTCAGGGTGCCGACCGCCCATGCCGAGCCCCAGCGATAGGTCACGGCCATCGCGAGCCCCGACACCGCCGCGACGCACAGCACCGACAGCAGCGCGTAGTCGCCGATCTCGAACACCCGGGTCTGGTGCGCGGCGATGTTGCGGCCGATGTGACGCACCAGCAGCTGGACCAGGCCGATCAGCGCGACCACGCCGAACACGAAGCCGGTTCCTTCGAGCAGGTACAGCCGCAGCGGCGCGCCGGTCCAGGTCCGGATCGCATCGGGCACCGCGAGGCACACCAGGTGCAAGAGCAACGTGACCCCGAGTCCGATTCGCCACGCCGCGGTGCCGCGGAACTCGCGCCAGGCCGCGCCGGCGGCGGGCCGGATCGCGTCGGCCCGGCGGCGCGCCAGCGCATGGCGGATGCCGAGGCCGAGGATCAGGATCGCGAGCGCGACGTAGGGGAACACCAGGAACAGCAGCTCGGTCGGCACCGCCGCGCTGCGGTGGCCGCCGAGCGGCGCGCCGGTCACGCCGGGCGTCCACACCACGCGCTGACCCGCGCTCGCCGGCTGGGCCGATCCCGAGCCGCTCGAGCCGCTGCCGGGCGGGCCGCCGTCGACCGGCTTGGCAACCATCGCCGGCTGGGCCGCGGCCGGCTTGCCCGACGCGTCGGCTGGCTGGTTGTGCTGGCTGTGCAGCGCACAGCTCCGCAGGTAGGCCTTGAGCGCGAACGACTCGTCGGGCGCGAGGTACGTCGTTCCGTTCGACTCGGGGAACCGCAGGAAGCAAGGCCGCTTCAGGAACACCGTCATCGCGATGTCCTGGTACTGGGAATACACGCCGGTCAGATCGCTCGCGAACACGCCGCCGCTCGCTCCGGCTTCATCGCGGATGGCGTGGCAGCCCGCGCAGGCGATCCCGCCGAGTGCCAGCGGGCGCGCGCCGTGGAACAGCTGGCGTCCGGTGTCGATCTCGGCAGCGGTTGCCAGCTCCGCGGACCGAGCGTCCGGGTCCTGCTGGTCCGGGCCGTTGCCGGCCAGCCAGTCCATGATGGTGTTGATCTGGACGTCCGAGAGGTCAGTCCAGTCCGGCATTCGCTGCTGCTTGAACTGGTCGAACAGCTGCACCGCGATCGGGTCCGAGCCGACCATCGTGCTCGACGAGCGCACCATCTTCACGATCCAGTCGCGCTGGCGCCGCTCGGTGACGCCCTTGAGGTCGGGACCGACCTTCACGCCCTTGCCGAACGTGTGGCACGCCATGCAGCGGGTGGTGAAGATCTTCTTGGCCTCGGCGGTGTCGGCGCGCGCAACCCCTGTCAACAGCAGTGTGTGAGCAGCGATCGCCAGCGCCAGGAAACTGACGCCCACACGCAATGTGCGAGCATAAATCAGTAATCGTCCAAACATCACGATAGGCCCCTCCGTCGAGTGGATCGCGGTCTTCGTGCCTGTGCGTGTATCGATATCGGGCAATCGAACTGACCCCGACTGCGGCGGATTTAGTCAGAACGGGTCTAACCGTGCAAGCTCAGATTTCAAACTGTCTGTCTCGGATCCGGTCGAGGATGACCCACTCGTATCAGGAATCTGATGGTCGCGCGCCGATCGAGCGCGGGTCGGGACGTGCAGCAATGCGCGTCTGTCCGATCGCGCCGACCGAGCTAACGCCGGTCAATCGCTCTCGATCGAGTGGGTGCGCCGCGTTCGGCATCGCGCGCGCCTGCGTGGGCTCCCGACACACGTTGGGCGCGGCATGCACACCACACCGGGGTCTTAATGTTCGTTAAGGATGGGGCAGCCGCGACAGAAAACCGCAGGTCGACCGGTGCCGCGGCCAGGGTTCTGTCGGGCTGCCGTTCGTCGAATTTCTCAGCCGAAAAAACGAGTGGTTTCAGGCAACAGCGTCGTGCGTGGCGATGATGCGCGAGAATTTCGGTGACGTTCCGATCCGCATGTCGCACGGGGGTCGCAGATCTCTCCGAGACCCGCGGTTTGCGCGCATGTGCAGACGATGTGCAGACCGTGGTGCACGGCCCGATGGGCGGCGGGAGCACAGCGTCGAGCTCTCGCGGGGCTCGACGCCCCGACCGATTCCGTCCGCCGAGCCTGACCGCCCCGGCGCCGTCGACGATGCCGGTCGATGTGACGCCGGTGGTGCCGCGCGGGTCGGCGGGCTTGATCCCGATCGAGAATGCTCGGCGGAAGGATCGCCGACCGACCGGTTACCCGGCGGATTCTCGCCGAGGACGAACATCCGCGGGACGGCACCACGCGCCGGCGACACGATGCGGATTCGTGCACAAGTGAGTTCCACTGGGAGAAACGCTGACGTGATGCGCAGTCGGTATTGCTCAATCGACTGTTTGGAAACTGGACATCAAGCCCACCGATCGGCGCGGTTTCGGCCCATATGGGCAGTAGATACTGTATGTCGGAGTACAGCGATCGAGTGGGGCGCGGCGGGACCGCGCAGCTGACGAAGCGTCACGCAGTTCCGGCGGCTGCGACGACGCCGCACCAGCCCCGGCGGCGGGCGGCGCTCAGTTCATCGAGCGCGGGTCAGGCGGGCCATCGTCGTCGGGCTCGCTGCTCAGCGGGTCCTCGCCCGGCCACGGCACGTACGGCGGCACATTGACCTGCTGGGTATCGGGCCGGCGCAGTCGCTCCTCGAGATCCCACTGTGCCAGCCGCCGCCGGTTGTGCCGGCGGCGCCGCCACCACGCGAGGGCGAGCAGCACCGCGCACAGCACCCACAGCGCCGCGCCGATCAGGCCGAGCGGCATCGTCAGGTAGCGGTCGCCGAGGTCGCCCCGCCACTCGTCGAACAGCGCCTGCAGCGGCTTGCCGAACGCATGGACCGCCGCCCGGTCGAGGTCGGTGCCGTGGCCGATCTCGCGCAGGAACCGGCGAAACGGCCAGCGGTCGCCGTGGTCGCTCGGCTCCTCCCACCGGCCGCGCCGCGCCAGGTAGCCCACGAAGTCATAGGCCTCGGCGTACGCCCGGCTCGCCGGCAGCTCGTCCTCGGGGAACGTCGCATCGAGCCGGTCGAGCGGGATGATGTTGTGCGACCACGCCATCCCGGTCAGGGTCTCGATCCGCTCCATCGACCACTCGGCCGAGTGCTGGTAGGCGAAGCCCTCATGCAGCCAGTGCGGCGCGCGATCGCCGAGCGCGGCGCCCAGCGCGATGTGGGCGAGCTCGTGGCTCAGCGTGGCCTCGGGGTCGATCAGCTGGGCGCCGCGCCGGGTCGCGACCCCGATCACACCGAGGTCCGGGTAGGCGACGCCGACCGCCCAGCTCGGCGCGCCGCGACCGGCCGGAGCGACCGCGGCGAGGTCGCGGGCGTCGCGTACCAGGTGAACCTCGATCGCGCGCGGCACCGGCAGGTCGATCAGGTCGGCCGCGATCTCGCCGAGCTCGCGCTCGGCGCCGTCGGCGAGCCGGCGCGCCAGCGGCTCGAGCCCGGGCTCGGCGAGCACGGTGACCCGGCCGGCGTGCGCGGCGGGAGCAAGGCGAGGCGCGGCGGCGGCGGTGCCGCCCGCGAGGCTCGCGATCGCGAGCACCACGGCGGTCGCCAGAGCGCGCACGGCGGAGCCGATCCGAGCCCGGGTCCCCATCATGGATAGCGCAGCTCCACGCGCTGGCGGTCGCTCGCGGCGTCGTGGACGACGATGATCGTCGCGCCGATCGCGAGCGCGCCGCCGATCGCGGCGTACACCCACCACTTGGTCCCGCCCTCGGCCTGGTCCTTGCGTGCGCCGCGCGGCCCGGAGCTCTCGGTCAGCAACGGCAGGTCCGGATCGGGAGCGTGCGCATACCACGCGGCGATCCGGTCGGTGATCACGCCGAGCACGCGGCCGGCGTCGGCGAGCGGCGCGGCGCCGTCCTCGCCACCGAGCGGGTGGGGCGCCTCGGAGCGGCCGATCTGGCCCCAGGCCTCGATCCGGTCGCCGCGGCGGATCAGCGCGATCCGCGCGTGGACCCGCCCGAGCAGCCATGCCAGCTCGTCCGGCGGCGGCAGCTTGCCCCCCCATCCCGCGACCCGCCGGGCGACCTCGGCCCACGGCCCGGCCGCGTCGGTCAGCGGCACGTGGACCGCCTTCTGGGTCGAGATCGCGGTGCCGGCGGCCCAGCCGCGCCGGGTGCCCGCCGCGGCGGCGATCACATGCTCGCCGGCCGGCACCACGACATGGACCGGCGAGGTCCCGGCCGGTCGAAAGTCGATCCAGATCGCAGCGCCGGGCTCGTCGGCGTCGACGTCGAGATCGATCAGAGCGCGGCCGGCGATCGCGTCGATCGCGGGGTACTTCGCCCACACCGCGGGCGGGACGTCGGGCCAGCCGCCGAGCGCGCGGAGCTGGTCCGCGGCCTGCAACGCGACGTCGAGCTGGCCGTCGCGGTCCGCGCACAGCAGGACATAGGCCCAGGCGCGCGGCAGCTCGGGCACCGGCCGGCCTGCGGCCTGGCGCGCGGCGGCGATCCCGATCGCCTGGCGCGCCGCCGGCATCGCGTCCTGGCACGCGAGCGCGCCGAACGCGTGCTCGGCGGCCGCCATCGCCGCCGCCAGCGCCGTGGCGTCGCGCTCCGTATCCCGGCCCGCGAGCGCATCCTCCACGCCATCGCCGATCACCGGCGCGAACCCGGCGGCGACGATCGCGGTCTGCAGCTGCTGCGCGACATCGGTGAAGCCGCGGCCGGGGCCGGGCCCGCCGCCGCCCAGATCGATCACCGCGATCCGTTCGCGGCTGTGGCTCGCCGGGGTCGCTGGCTCCGGCACCGCGCCCGCCGCGCCGGCCGGGCCGGGGAAACCGATCCCGGACGTGACGAGCGCTACGGCGACAGCTGCTTGAAGTATTCGTTGAGGGCCCATACGTCACGCGCGCGCAGACCGTCGAACTGTACGCCAACGCCGTCGGCGGCCGACCATCGCACGGTCCCGCCGACCTCGATCGCGTGATTCAGAACCGGTACCGCAAACGCGATTCTCACCCGCAGCCCCATCGCGTACCGGGTCGTCGCCGCCACCAGCGCGCCCCCGAGCGAGAGGTTCAACATCGTGCAATCGTTCGGCGTTCCATCGATCGTGAGCCTGGCGGGGATCGAGACGTCGTGGCGGTGCAGGATACGGCGATTGTCGGGCACGGGTCCCCCAGTAGAGCTCCATTCTATGCGCGCTGCCATGCACAGCGCCATCCGACAGCGTCGCACGCGGGCAGGGGACCATCCCCTAAGGATGGATCTGAATCCGGTCCGCGCACCTACCCGAGCTGTCGGGGGCCGCTGCCCCGCCGCTACTGGAGCTTGATATCGATGTATGCCTTCTTGCGCAGATCGTCGCGCCAGTTCTGGATCAGCTTGTCCTGCTCGCGGCGGCGCAGCTCGCGGCTCAGCTGCTCCTTCATCTCATTGAACGGCTTGAGATCGGAGCGCTTGACCTCGGTGACCTGGAACACGTGGAAGCCCTGGGGGCCGGTGACCGGGCCGCGCACATCACCCTTGTCCATCGCGAACACGACCGGCTCCCACTCCGGGTTGGCCATGCTGCCGCGCTGGAACCAGCCGAGCTCCCCGCCGGTGGTCTTGGTGGTGTCGTCGTCGGATTCGGTCTGAGCGACCTTGGCGAACTCCTCGCCGCCCCGGACCCGCGCGATCGCCTTGGCCGCCTTCTCCTTGGCCTCGGCGATCTGCTGCTCGGTCGGATGCTCGGGCAGCTTGAACAGCATGTGGGACAGCTTGACCGCCTGGACCTGCTCGGTGCGGCGCGCCATCTGGTCGTAGCGCGCGCGGACATCCTCCTCGGAGACCTGGATCTTGGGGGCGATCAGCTGGTTCTCCGCGCGCAGCCGCAGCATCTGCCGGCGGACCTCCTGCTTGTAGTTGGCCAGCGTGAAGCCCTGGGCGGACAGCGCCGCGCCCAGCCCGGCGTCGTCGAGGTTGTTCTGCTGCTTGATCTCGTCGAGCGCGGCCTGGACCTCGCTGGACTCGACCTCGATCTTGGCCGCCTCGGCGGCCTGGACCTCGAGCTCGTCGTTGACCATCTCGTCGAGCACCTGGCTGGTCAGCTTGGCGATCCGCCGCTCGCGCTCCTTGGGATCGGCGATCTGCTGGGCCTCGGTCAGCACCGGGACCCGGCGGGCGTCCAGCTCGCTGTTGAGGATGATCGCATCGTTGACGATCGCGACGACGTAGTCGACCTTGACCTTGGGGCTGCGGCTGGCCGCGCTGGCGGGCGGCCGGGACCCCGCCGGGTTCGGATTCGGCTGGGTGGTGGTCGGCGCGGCCTCGCCGGCCGGCTTGCCGGCACCCGGTGCGGGCTTGGCATCCGCCGGCTTGGCATCCGCCGGCTTGGCGCCGGGATCCGGACGCGCGGCGGGCTTGGCGGGCGGCGCAGCAGGCTTGTCGTCGGCGATCGCACCGGACGGCACGGACGCACACACGACCAGGGCGAGCAGCGGGATGAGGGAGCGACGCACGGCGATGGGACCTCGGGGTGGGCGGCCTTGGTTGTCTACGAAAACGCCGGTAGGAACCAGCCGGAATCCGAAAATTCCCGGCGGTGGCTAGGGCATACCCGGCCGGCCGCCGGCGCGGCCCTCCGCGGGTGGGTCGCCGGGCAGCGGCACCGACATCGGCAGCGCCGGCAGGTCGTGACCGTGGCCATCGTCGACCGCCTGCGACGTGTCGATCCGGACCTTGGCGAGGTTGGCCTCGTCGACCTCGACCCGGGCCGAAGTCCGGAGCTTGTCGATGAAGTCCTTCTGTGCGGCGACCCGTTTGTCGCGGAACAGCTTGTTGCGGATCGCCGGCTTGGCGTCGTCGAACGCCTTGGTCATCGCGCGCCGCCGGCCGGTCTGCTTGAGCACGTACCAGGTGCCGTTGCCGGCGTCGACCACCGCGGACACGTCGCCGGTGTTGGTCAGCGCGAACGCCGCCTTGACCACCGGCGCCGGGACGTCCTTGGTCGCCGCGTCGAGGTAGCGCAGGTCGCCGCCGCGCAGCTTGGAGTCCTCGTCCTGGCTGTAGCGGGCGACCAGGTCGCGGAACCCTTTGTTGGTCCTGCCGGCCTCGCCGCGCGCCTCGCTGGCGACCCGCTCGGCCTGGGCGCGGTTCTTGACGATGATCGCCGAGACCCGGACCTCCTCGGGCTTGACGTAGTCCGCCAGGTTGGCGTTGTAGTACGCCCGCATCTCGGCGTCGGTCACGGTGTCGGCGGTGATCTTGGCGTCGAGCTCGTCGCGCATCAGCCGCTGGATCATCACCTGCTTCATCGTGCGGACGACCTCGGGGTCGCGGTCGAGCCCGCGCCGCGCGGCCTCCTTGGCCAGCACCTCGAACCGGATCAGCGAGTCGAGGAACTCCTTCTTCTGCTCGAGCGAGGTGTAGCGCGCCCGGATGTACGGCGACTGGCGGTTGATCCGCTCCTGGAGCTCGCCGAGCGTGATCGTGACGTCGTCGATCCGGGCGAGCGGCGCGGACAGCTCCTCGGCGCTCTGCGCCGGCGCGGCGGGGCCGCCGGGGGCGGGGCCAGGGTCGGTGACCGCCGGTCGGCCCGGGACCTGCGGCGCGGGTGCGGGCGGCGGCGCCTCGCGCTTCTGGCATCCGGCGCTGCCTGCACCGAACGCGGTTCCACCGACGAGCGCCAGCATCGCCAGAAGCCGAATCTTCACAACAGGTTCAGGTAGCACGGGCGAGCGCGTCCAACAAGGCCCGGCGGGCCCCCGCCGGACCCCCGGGCTCGGGCGGTGCGATCGCGTAGCGCCCGTCGGGCAGCTTGCGCCAGCCGCCGGCGACCAGCCCGCGGGGCAAGGGGCTCGCCTCGGGCAGCGCGATCGCGACCCGCACCGAGCTGATCTCGAGCGCCAGCGCCCCGGCGCCGCGTGCGATCGCCTTGACCCCCATCAGCTCGCCGAGCAGCGTGACGTCGCCCGGGATCGGGCCGTAGCGGTCCGCGATCTCGGTCATCACGCCGTGGAGCTCGTCGTCGGTCTCGACCGCGGACAGCCGCTTGTAGAGCTCGAGCCGCTGGCCCGGATCGGGGACGTAATCGTCGGGGATGAAGCCCGGGGTCTCGATCGCGAGCTCGGGGTCGATCGCGGAGTGGATCGGCTTGCCGCCGAGCTCGGCGACCACCGCATCGAGCATCTTGACGTACTGGTCGAAGCCGACCGCGGCGATCGAGCCCGACTGCTTGGCGCCGAGCAGCTCGCCGCCGCCGCGGATCTCGAGGTCGGCCGACGCGATCTGGAACCCCGCGCCGAGCTCGGTGAACCGCTGCAGGGTCTCGAGCCGGCGGCGGGCCTCGTCGGTGATGTGCTCGGGCTCGGGCACCAGCAGGTAGCAGTACGCCCGGTCCTTGCTGCGGCCGATCCGGCCGCGCAGCTGGTAGAGCTGGGCGAGGCCGAACGCGTCGGCGCGCGCGATGAACATCGTGTTGGCGCGCGGGATGTCGAGCCCGCTCTCGACGATCGTGGTCGCGACCAGGACGTCGAGCTCGCCGCGCACGAACCGGAGCATCACGTCCTCGAGCTGATCGGCCGGCAGCGCGCCATGCCCGATCCCGATCCGCGCCGCCGGGACCAGCCCCTGGAGGTACTCGGTCCACTCGTCGATCGTGCGATCGTCGTCGCGCGGCCGCCGGGGCCGCGCCGGCTCGTCGGGGTTGGGCAGCCGGTGATCGCGGGTGCGCTGGCCCATGTTGCCGATCGTCGGGCTGATGAAGAACACCTGGCCGCCGCGCCCGAGCTCGCGCTCGATCGCCTCGCGGATGGTGGTGTCGTCGATCCGCGACACGAACGTGCGCACCGCGCGGCGGTCGGCGGGCGGCGTCGCGATGATCGACAGGTCGCGCAGGTTGGCCATCGCGAGGTGCAGCGTGCGCGGGATCGGTGTCGCGGTCAGGGTCAGCACGTCGACCTGGGTCCGCGACTTCTTGATCCGCTCCTTGTGGGCGACGCCGAACCGCTGCTCCTCGTCGATCACCAGCAGGCCGAGGTCCTTCCACCGCACGTCGGGCGACAGCAGCCGGTGGGTCCCGACCACGACGTCGAGCTTGCCCTCGGCGAGCTTCTTCACGGTCTCGATCTGCTCGCCCCGGGGCTGGAACCGCGACAGCTTGCCGAGGTTGAGCGCGAGCCCGGCGAACCGCTCGGTCAGGGTGCGGAAGTGCTGCTCGACCAGCACGGTGGTCGGCGCGAGCAGGCAGGCCTGCTTGCCGCCCTGCACCGCCCGGAAGATCGCGCGCAGCGCGACCTCGGTCTTGCCGTAGCCGACGTCGCCGCACACCAGGCGATCCATCGCGCGCGGCGATTCCATGTCGGTGAGCACCGCGTCGATCGCCGCGGCCTGATCCGGGGTCTCGTCGAACGGGAACGTCGCCTCGAGCTCGCGGAAGCTGTCGTCGGCGGGCGGGAACCGGTGGCCGGGCAGCGCGGCGCGCTGGGCGTAGAGCTGGAGCAGCTCCTCGGCGAGCGCCCGGACGTGGCGCGCGACCTTGCTGCGCGTCGCCTCCCAGGTCTGGCCGCCGAGCTTGTCGAGCCGGGGCGTGTGGCCCTCGGCGCCGACGTAGCGCTGGACCTCGCCGAGCCGGTACACCGGCAGGTACAGCGTGCCGCCTTCGTACTCCAGCTTGAGCGCGTCGATCTGCTGCGGGGCGGGGGCCGCCGCGCCGATCGCCTGGCTCTGCAGCAGCGAGACCGTGCCGACCGCGATCTTCTCCAGCCCGTGGTAGCGACCGACGCCGTGGCGCTGGTGGACCAGGTAGTCGCCGGGCGACAGCATCGAGAAGTCGCCGACCCCGCCGAGCAGCGCGTCCTTGGCGCGCTTGCGCTGGCGCTGGGCGTGGTGGGTGCGCTGGCCGAACACGTCGGCCGCGGTGACCAGCGCGACCCGGTCGCGGCGCGCCGCGAAGCTGTGGCTCGGCGCGCCGGCGACCAGCGTCACCCCGTCGACCGCACCCGGCCGCTCGCCCGGCGCCGCCAGCCGGACCGCGACGCCGCGGCCCTCGAGCACGCCGAACAGCCGGTCGCTGCGGCTCTGCGAGTCGCACGCGATCGCGACCCGCAGACCATCGCGGCGCCAGCGCTCGATCGCGGCGACCAGCGGCTGGGCGTGCTCGGTGTCGCCGAACGTCCGCGCGTGGTCGAGCTCGTTGCGCAGCGCGCGCAGGTCGTCGACCTCGGCCCGCAGCCGGATCGCATCGCCCTGCTCGTGCAGCTCCAGGGTGGGCAGCTCGATCCGGCGCCGCGCGGTGAACGCGCCGAGCTCGTCGACCGTCACCAGGTGGCGGTCCGGCGGATAGCTCAGCTGCCGCGCGCCGCGCTTGTCGGCGTGGCGGGCCTCGGCGTCGGCCCACGCGTCGGCCACCGCCCGGCGGCACGCCTCGGGATCGACGATCAGCCAGCGCGCACGGTCGCCGATCGCGGCGAGGTACGCGGCCGGCGCGACCAGCTGGTCGTGGAACGCCGGGGTCAGCCCCTCGATCCCGACGAACACCTCGCCGGCCTCCAGCTGCTCGATCAGCCGCCGGGTCGCCTTGCTCGGGAACGCGATCTCGTCGGCGTACTCGCGCAGCCGGGTCCGCACGTCGCGCGCCCCGGTGTTGATCGTCTCGCGCACCGGGTGGAGGTGGACCCAGTCGACCGCGCGCAGCGTGCGCTGCGACTCGGCGTCGAACCAGCGCATGGACTCGATCTCGTCGCCCAGCAGCTCGACCCGCACCGGGTGCGGCGCGAGCGGCGCGTACAGGTCGATCACCCCGCCGCGCACCGCGAACGTGCCGGGCTCGTCGACCACCGGCGTGCGCGCCCAGCCGCCGGCGACCAGCAGCGCGGCCAGCTCGTCGCGGTCCACCGTCTGCCCGGTGCGCAGCGTCGTGCCGCGCGCCGCCAGCTCGCCGGGCGCCACCGTGCGGCGGACCAGCGCCTCGGCCGAGCTCACCACGATCCGCGGCCGCAGCGCCGGCTGGGTCAGCCGGTACAGCGTCGCGACCCGCTCGACGATGCAGCTCCGGTCCGGCGACAGATCGGCGTACGGCGACACGTCGATCCCGGGCAGCGCCGCGATGTCATCGAGCGCGGCCGCCAGATCGCCCGCCCCGCCGCGAAAGAACCGGATGTCGGCCTCGAGCCGGCGCGCCGTGGCGTCGTCGGGCGCGACCACCACGACCACGTCCTCGCCACTGCCGCCGCCGCCCTCGGGCAGCTGCGCCGCGAGCCACGCCGACCACCCGGCGGTCGCGCCGTGCACGACCACCGCGGCGTCCGCGGTCAGCGCTTGGTGGAGCTCGGCCCACATCGGCCGGGCACCCTAGCACGCAGATCCTCGGTGCGAAGTGCACCACCGGTAGCGCTGGCCTGTCGGGGCGCGGCGCGCGGGAGAACGCGGACACGCGAGACTCGCCGGGGGCTGCTGCGCGGATGGGCGTCGGAGCCGCGCCCGCCGAATCACCACCGGCGCCTGCGTGGACGGCGCGAGGTACGTGCGGGGCAACACCTGCCAATCCTGGTCACGGTCGCGGCGTCCGACCCCATCCTGCTCGCGGTCGCCCACGGCGAGCTCGCGTTGACGTCTGGCGAGCGCGCCACGAGGGGCGTGTGTGGGCGTAGGATGCGCCGCATGTCGAACGCGATCGATCGACGCCAGTTGCTCGGCGGGCTGGCCGTGCTTGCAGCAGTGCCCGGTTGCGCGGCGTCGGGCGCGGCCTCCGGCGCGGCGCCGGCCCCGGCGGCTCCCGGCGCTCCGGCGACGCCCGCCGCCGCGGCCGCTGCACCCGCCGCGGCTTCGAAGTACCCGCCGTTGCCGCCGCTCGGTGACGCCGTGTTCGCGCGCCGCCACGATCGGGTGCGCGCGCTGGCGCGCGAGGCCGGGGCCAGCGTCGTGTTCGTCACCAGCGGCACGACGTCGTTCGCGTACCTGGCGGGCGGCCGGGTCGAGCGCAGCGAGCGGTTGATCGCGCTGGTGCTGCCGGTCGACAGCCCGCCGTTCCTGATCGCGCCGGCGTTCGAGGTCGAGCGGATGTTCCGTCAGGCCCGTATCCATGACGTCCGGCCGTGGGAGGAGCACGAGAGCCCGTACGCGGTGGCGCGCGATGCGCTGGACGCCGCGCACGCCGGCGCGAAGATCCTGATCGAGCCGCACACCGAGTACCAGACCGCGCTCGCGCTCGGTCGCGCGATTCCCGGCGCAACGCTGGTCGACGGCACCGCGGCGTTCGAGCGGCTGCGCCTGCACAAGGACGACGACGAGCTCGCGCGGATCCGGCGCGCGATCGCGGTGACCCAGGACGTGTTCGACGCCGCGTTCGCCGGGCTGCGGCCCGGGGTGCGCGATCGCGAGCTGTCGGCGGCGATCGCGGCGGAGTTCCGGCGCGCGGGAGTCGAGGGCTACGCGCTGGTCCAGTTCGGCGCGCTGTCCGCGCTGCCGCACGGCCACCCGACCGGCGACGCGCTGCGCGAGGGGACCGTGGTGCTGATCGACGGCGGCTGTCAGGTCGACGGCTACTGGTCGGACATCACCCGCACGCAGTTCTTCGGCGGCCCGCCGCCGGCCGAGTTCACCCGGGTCCACCGGATCGTGCGCGACGCGCAGACCGCCGCGATCGAGCGGGTGCGCCCGGGAGTGGCCGCCGAGGACATCGACCGCGCGGCGCGCGACGTGATCGAGAAGGCGGGCTTCGGCGCGCGGTTCACCCACCGGGTCGGCCACGGCCTGGGCATGGACGGCCACGAGCCGGCGTACCTGGTGCGCGGCAACCCCCAGCGGCTCGAGCCCGGCTTCGTGTTCACCGTCGAGCCCGGGATCTATTTGCCCGATCAGTTCGGCGTCCGCATCGAGGACGACGTGGCGTGCGGGCCCGACGGGGCGATCGTCCTGTCGCGCCGCGACTGACCGCGCGCCGCGAATCGCCGCGCCTGGCGCTGCCGCGGCGGCGGTGTAGGATCCGGCAATGGCTCGTGTGCTCGCGGCCGGGTTTGCAGTGCTGGTTGCAGCCCTGGGCGCGCTGATCGGGCCGGGCGCGCGGGTCCACGCCGACGGCGACACACTCGCCGCGCTGCTGCGGCGCACCGACGCGGTCGCCCGCGAGGTCGCCCGGGTGCGCGGCCTGCCGCTCAAGCACTCGATCCCCAACGAGGTCGTCGATCGCAACGAGCTCCGCGCCCGGCTGCTCAAGATGGCCGCCGAGGACAAGACCGCCGAGGACACCGCCGCCGAGGGCTTCGCGCTCGAGCGCTGGGGCATGATCCCGCCGGGCACCGACTACAAGGCGCTGATGGTCGACGTCCTCACCGATCAGGTCGCCGGCTACTACGACCCGGAGACCAAGAAGCTCACGATCTCGCGCTCGGCGGGCGACGATCCGGCGTGGGCCGAGATGGTGCTCGCCCACGAGATCGACCACGGGCTGCAGGACCAGTCGTTCGATCTCCACCGCTTCGAGGACCTGCCGAGCTCGGAGGGCGACGCGGCCGCTGCGCGCCACGCGCTGGTCGAGGGCGACGGCATCGCGGTCATGATCGAGGTCATGCTCGCCCGCCGCGGCGCCAAGGTCGACTGGGCCAATCCGCTGATCGCGACCGCGATCGAGAAGAGCATGTCGGCGCCGGGGATCGCCAGCGACGGCCTCGACAGCGCCCCGCTGGCGATCCGCGAGGCGATGCTGTTCCCCTACCGCGCCGGGTTCGGCTTCATCGCGGCGCTGCGCCGCCGCCGGCCGTGGAGCGCGGTCGACGCCGCGTTCGCCCGGCCGCCGCGGTCGACCGAGCAGATCCTCCACCCCGAGCGCTACCTCGCCGACGATCCGCCGATCCCGATCGACGTCCGCGTCCCGGCCGCGCTGCCCGGCTTCGCGATCGCGCACTCGACGGTGTGGGGCGAGCTCGGCTTCGGCCTGTGGCTGCGCAGCCGCGGGGTCGACGAGCGCACCGCCGACGAGGCCGCGGCCGGGTGGGGCGGCGATCGCGCGGTCGTGCTCGCTCGCCCCGGCGATCGCCGGATCGACCGCGCCGTCGGCATCGCCCGCACCGAGTGGGACACCGAGGCCGACGCGATCGAGGCCGCCGAGGCCGCCGGCAAGGCGCTCGCCGATCTGGTCGTCGGCGGGACGATCGACCGCAGCGACAACCGGATGCGGCTGTTCGGCATCGACGGCGCGGTGAGCTGGATCGAGCGCAAGGGCCCGTCGCTGGTGATCGTGGTCGGCGCGCCGCCGTGGTCGGCCGCGGCGCTCGCCCCCGAGGTGTGGACCGCGACCGGCATCGCGAAGCCGGCCCGGCCGGCCCGGCCGGCGCACTGAGGAGGCATCGGATGCCAGCCAGCGCCGACGCTTCCAAGCCGCCCATGGCACATGCGCCGGGGTCTCCGCTGCGTGAGCTGCTGGGTGGCGCTAACTTGCGCCTCCCCGTCGGTTCGCGGTAGCACGGTCACATGCTGCGCGACCTCCGGATCTCCGGCTTCCGCGGGTTCCATGAGTTCGCGATGTCTGGCCTTGGGCGCGTCAACCTGCTCGTTGGCACGAACAACTGCGGGAAGACCTCGGTGCTGGAGGCGATCTCCCTGCTCTCGGTACCGGGAACCGCGGCACAACTCTGGCAAATCCAGAACCGACGCGGCGAATTCGTGGAGCACACGGAGCGGCAGATCGACGTCGCTCAGATCTTCAATGGTCGTGAGCTCGCGCACGGACCTCGCACTGCGGGTCGGTGATCCGGCGCTCCACGACCACGCCCGGGATGCAACCAGCCAGGCCAAGACGCTGGGTGCGCCGTTTCGTGACAACCACCGCGAGAAAGCCGAGCTGCATTCCTGGCTCGCCTGGCAGGATCC
>DATAPF010000025.1:0-15626 GCA_036265355.1 Kofleriaceae bacterium
CATCGACTCGATCAGCTCGCGCGGCACCGAGCCGCAGTCGAACACCACGAACGGCCCGTCCTTGCGCGGCGAGTGGTTGTGGATCTCCTCGGCGATCAGCTCCTTGCCGGTGCCGGTCTCGCCCTCGATCAGCACGGTCGCGGTGGTCGCGGCGACGTCCTCGAGCAGCGTGAACATCTGCCGCATCTTGGTGTCGCCCCCGACGATCGAGCCGAACGAGGCCTGCGCGCTCGGCTCGGGCTCGACGATCTCCTCGTCGGGCAGGAACTTGATGACGGTGCGGCCGAGCTTGACCTCGGCGCCGAACCCGATCGAGATCTTCTCGAACCGCGAGCCCTGGATGAACGAGCCGTTGGTCGACCCGCAGTCCAGCATCAGGACCTCGTCCCCCGTGAGCTGGGCCTCGAGGTGCTTGCGCGACACCGTCTTGTCGGTGAGCACCAGGCTGCACTGCGGCCCCGAGCCGAACGACACCGGGTCGCCGGTCAGCCGGACCGCTTCGCCTCGGTCCGGTCCCTTGATGACGACGAAGATGCCGCCCTGGTTCTGCCGCGAGTACGACGGGGACTCGTCCAGCAGGGCGGTGACGTTGGAGCGGTCGCGGGTCATCTGTCCCGAGGTTTCGCCATGGTAGCCTCGGTGCATCCTGCTGTAAATACGCCGCGCTACTTGCCTCGCAGCACCGCGACGTTCGGTCCGGACAGCGCGATGATCACGCCGGCAACGGCCGCGGCGAGAATGATGGCCACGATCACCATCCACGGCCGCAGGATGGATCGCCTCCGGGCGCGCGCCCGGCCGCGGCCCGGCGCCTGAACATGCGGCATGGGTCGTGCCGGCCGCACGGCCGCCCTCGCTGCGGGAGGTGGCGCGCCCGGTGCGATCGGTGGCAGCTGGCGCGGGAGCGTCGGCATCGCCTCGTGGGGATCGGCAGGCCGCGGCGGGCTGGGATGTGACATCGACGCCGTCGGCGCAGGCAGCGGGGGCGGGAGCGGCGAACGTGGCACCGCCGGCAGCGGCATCGCCCGGAGCTGTGACGAAGGCATCGCCGGCACCCCGGGCAGCGCGCTGCGCGGGATCGGCGGCGGCCCCGACAGCGTCCGGCCGCCCTGCACGTCGTCCGGCGACAGCGCCAGGTCGAGCCGCTGCCCGGAGCGGGCCCGGAGATCGGGGCTGGAGCCGACAAACGAGCGGTCGCCCATCGCCTCGCGGTGCTGCTGCTCGAGATCGATCAGGTTGATGATCGACGTCAGCTCGACGACGCCGCCCTTGGCGAGCTCGGCCCGCGGCCGCGAGATCCGCGAGCTCGAGTGCCGGCTGACCGAGAACGGACCCGAGCTGGGACCCCCGGCGAACGCGTCGTCGTCATCACCCTCACCCTCACCCTCGCCCTCGCTCTCACCCTCGCCCTCGGGCCCTCCGTCGTAGACCTCGGTGGCGGCGCGATGGACGTAGCCCAGGTCGTCGTCATCGTCGTCGCCCCGCCACTGATCCGGCGGGCCGCAGCGGTCGACCAGCTCGCGCGCGACCTCGGGCGCCGACACCAGCAGGCCGTTGCGGTGCGCGCAGCGGGTCAGCGCCTCCTGGAACTCTCCCGCGGTCTGGAACCGGTCGTCGGGTGACAGCGCCAGCGCCTTGCGCATGATCGCATCCAGATCGGTGGTCAGCCCCGGCACCTTGCGCGACACCAGCGGCACCGGCTGCGAGTAGATCTCCTCGGCCGATGTGGTGAGGCCGGCGTGGACGAACAGGCGCTCGCCGGTGAGCACCTCGTACATGCACACCGCCAGCGAGTACAGGTCGGAGCGGTGGTCGAGCTGCTCGCTCCGCGCCTGCTCCGGTGACATGTAGCCGATCTTGCCCTTGACCTTGTAGAACAGCGAGTTGTGGGTCGCCGCCTTGGCGATCCCGAAATCGGTCAGCTTGACCTCGCCGGCATGCGAGACCAGGATGTTCGACGGCGACACGTCGCGGTGGATCAGCCGGAGCGGGTTGCCGTCCAGGTCGCGCTTGACGTGGGCGTAGGCCAGCGCCGACAGCACCTCGCGGCTGATGTGGATCGCCGCGGCCGGCGAGAACCGCTTGCCGCGCCGCTTGGCCTTCTTGAGCAGCGTGCGCAGGTCGCCGCCCGGCAGGTACTCCATGACGATGAAGTACTCGCCGCCGGCGGTGACCAGGTCGATGGTATGGACGATGTTCGCGTGGTCGAGCGTCGCCGACAGCTTGGCCTCGCGGAGGAACAGATCGATGAACTCCTCCTGCTGGGTGAACTCGGGCAGTAGCTGCTTCAGCACCACCTCCATCTCGAACCCGCCGGCGCCGAGCTTCTTGCCGACGTAGATCGCCCCCATGCCGCCCTCGGACAGGTGCTCGAGGACGACATAGCGATCGATCGGAGCCGCCCCGACATCGACCATCGAGTGACCAGTGTAACATCGACCGCAGGACGGCGCCGGCTGTGGCACCGCGCCCCGGCCAATCCGAGGACATTCGGGGGCCCCCGGCCGGGGACGTCCGGTCGTCTCGACCTGGCGGATCTTGATCTTGCCTTGACCTCGACCTTGACCTTGACCTCGACCTTGACCCCGCGTTGTCCTTGACGGCAACGTACGGCAACGTAGACGTAGAGCCCGTCGTTGACCTCGGGCTTGACGGCCTGCCGAGTGAAGCCCATCTCGATGGAGATCGCCATCGGCCACTCCATCAGCGATCGCAACCCCTGGCGTCTCGCGGTGTCTTGCGGGTATGCGCCGCGTGGCCTCCCTCGCACTCTTGACCGCTCTCGTCGCACCTCCGGCCTTCGCTGATCCGGCACCGGCTCCGTCTCCGGAGAAGCGGCGGGCCGAGGCGAGCGAGTGCGCGCGTGCGCGCAAGGCGGGCAAGCCTTGCCAGCTGACGATCGAGCCCGAGCAGGTCGGAGGCGATCGGGCGATCCCCGACGGAATGGACCTGAGGCTGCGGAGGTTCGAGCCGAGCGGCTCGATGATCCGGCTGCGCCGCGAGTTCATCGACCAGATCGTGAAGTCCGCCGACGAGCTCTGACCGGCGCGCCCGCGTCGTATCGGCGCACCCGCCTCGCATCGGCGCGCCCGCATCACATCCGGTACGGCACCGTCGGCTATACTGCGGCTGCATGCGCTTGCCCGTGATCGCGTCGATCGTCGCCTCGGCCGTCGCGGCCGCGCTCGTGCTCGCCGGGGCCGGTTGCACCGAGCCCCGCAGCACCGCCTGCAAGGAAGTGTGCAAGCGCGAGGCCGAGTGCATCGATACGGTCGGCAGCAAGAGCCCGTTCGACGAGAAGGAGTGCATCGCCGCGTGCGCCGCCCTGGAGCACGACGTCGAGCACAGCGCCGCCAAGGTCCAGCAGCACATCGCGTGCGTCAACCAGCAGACGTCGTGCCCGGCCGTGCTCGAGTGTAAGTAGTGCTCTCGGCCAGCAGTCACCTCGCGTTCGGCGGCGGCACGCTGCGATCGACCGTGTTCCTGGAGCGCAGGCTGCGCGTCCACGTGGTCCAGCGCGATCGCCTGCTGTTCGACAGCGCGTTCGCGTCGCCGAGCCGGGTGCCGAGCGCGTTCGTCCACCTGTTCGTCCAGCTGTCCGGAACGTTCGCACCCGCCGGCGAGCCGGCGCTGCGCGGCCCGTGCGCGTTCGTGCTCGCCGAGACCGAGTTCGATCGGGTCACCCGCGGCGCGCGGACGTTCCGCTCGTTCGGCGCGCCGTGCACGATCGTCGAGGTCCGGCTGCCCGGCGCCGACGTCCGCCCGCCGATCGGCCTCGGCCACGGCCCGGTCCCGCTCGCGCCGCCGGTGTGGGACGCCTACCACGCGCTGGACACCGGCCCCGGAGAGCCCGCCGTGCACCGGCTGCTCGCCGTGCTCGCCGGCACCGGCGTGGTGAGCGCCGATCTGACCGCGAGCGTGGTCACCGACGAGCCCGAGCGGTTCGCGCGGGTGTGGGCGGTCATGCAGCCGCTGTATCAGCACCTCGCGACCTCGACCTCGCTCAAGCAGATCGCGTCGCTCGCCGGGCTGTCGCTGCGCCAGCTCGGTCGCGATCTGACCGATCTGACCCGCACGTTCGGCCTGTTCGGCGGCGGGTTCCGCGACGCGATGCGGATCCTCCGGCTGCGCGCCGCGGCGCTGCTGCTGTCGGCCCCCGACGCGACGCCGAACGACGTCGCTCGCATCGTCGGCTACAGCAGCCTCGACGCGATGGGCCGCGCGTTTCGCGACGCCCGGCTGCCGCCGCCCAGCCTGGTCCACAGCGCGGTGCGCTACCGCGACCCGGGATGACGCCGTCCCGAAGCGGCCGCGCGCCGCGGGTCGAGCGCGTCGCGGATCCCGTCGCCGATGAAGTTGAGCGCGAGGATCGCCGCGCCCATCGCGATCGCCGGGACCACGAGCAGCCACGGGTACACGACGATCACCGCATCGATCAGCGCGAGCAGCGGCGCGAGCGGCAGCGTGTGCGGCGGCTCGAGATCGAACGCGTCGAGCTCGCCGATCTGCGTCGCGTGCACCGCAGCGAGCGCCTCGGCCAGCTCGGTGATCGCGCGCTCGCGCTCGGCGACGCGCATCGCGCCCCACGCGCGGCCCAGCACCTGTCCCGGCATCCGCCGCATCACGATCCACGCCATGTCCCCCTCGCGGCCGGCGTCCAGGACCTCGGGATAGCGCGCCTCGCGCGGCAGCCGCGCTGCGATCGCCGCCTCGCGCAGCATCCGCGCCGGATCACCGCCAGGCTGTTCGGCGTGGTTGATCCGCACCACCACCTCGTCGCCGATCCACACCTCGTTCGAGAAGCTCGGGCCGCGGGTCACCGCGAGGTCCGGATCGAGCCCCGCGGCCGCCAGCGCCCGCCGCCGGCGCTGGATCGCGGCCGCAACGTCCAGGCAAGGCGCCACGCGTGACCGATACCCCGGCCGTCACCTGCCGCGCAGCTCGTCGCGGAACTCGCGTAGCGCGGCATGCTGATCGGGCCGCATCGCGTACGTCACGATCCGCGAAAGATCGATCTCAGGGATCACCTCGCTCGACAGGATCTTCACGTAGCCGGTGTCGCGCAGCGTGAGCACCGTGTACGCGCCGGCTTGAAATAGCCAGATCTCGCGAATGCCCAGCCCGTGATAGACCTCCAGCTTGTCGACCAAGCCACGCGACACGATCACCTCGATGGCGATTTCGGGCAGATCCTTCTCGCCACGCGAGTAGCACTCGTCGGCCTCCAGCCCGCGGGCCTTGGCTTCGGAGCGCCAGGTCGTCGAGCCGTATCCATACAGCGGGATGTCGCGCTCCAGGCAGAACAGCTCCAGGAACCGTGCGATCTGCGTCTTTTGCAACTCATGACGTCGCGACGGGCTCATGATCTCCAGCGTCCCTTCCAGGTACGTCATCCGCAGGTTCGTGTGGTCGAGCGCCTCGCGCAGCAGGACGTACGTCTCCCACGGTACGCCTGACACCACGAACCGCTGCTCTTCGGCCGCCGGCTCGATCGGGAACAGGGACTGCGCAGCCACCATGCTTCGAAGCATACCAGCTCCCGGCGGGTCGTCCTCACGCGTCACGCCCGCTCGGTGCGGTTGCTTTACCAGCATCGGGCTTCGTGCCACTGTTGATGCTTTCCGGCACGGGACCACCTGAGCGATGGCCGACAAGCACAAGTCCAAGCACATCAAGCTGACCTCGCATCCCGGCGCGGGCAGCGCCAAGCCGATCCCGATTCACTGGGGCGCCGCCGACCCGCACACCCGCGGCCCGATCATCGCGACGCTGACCACGCCCGAGCACCGCAACGTGATCGGCACGCACTCGGGCAGCTACGCCGTGTACCGCGCGCTCGCGATCGCCGCCAAGGCGCTCGATCCGCAGCACGTCCCGGACCTGACCAACACCACCCCGACCGATCCGATCGGCCCGTACCCGGCGTGGCACGATCCGGAGAAGATCGTGTCGATCGATCCGTACGGCGCGGTCGTCGCCGAGGCGTTCCGCGACTACCTGCAGAAGGGCTACGACATCCGGCCGACCATCGCGGTGACCAAGGCGCACATCGACCTGCCCGAGATCGCCGACGCGATCGAGGCCCATCGGCTCGCGGTCGACGGCAAGATCGTCAAGTCACCGCGCGAGATCGCGGTGACCAAGGCGGCGACCGAGCCGGTGTGGTACCTGCCGGGCGTCGCCAAGCGGTTCGACTGCAGCGAGAGCGAGCTGCGCCGCACGCTGTTCGAGCAGACCGGCGGCATGTTCCCCGAGCTGGTCACCCGCGGCGATCTCGACGTGTTCCTGCCGCCGATCGGCGGCCAGACGATCTACATGTTCGGCGACCCTCACCAGCTCGCCGACCCGGCGGTCACCCTGACCGCGCGGGTCCACGACGAGTGCAACGGCTCGGACGTGTTCGGCTCGGACATCTGCACCTGCCGGCCGTACCTGGCGCACGCGATCGAGGAGTGCATCCGCGGCGCGCAGGCCGGCGGCGTCGGCCTGATCGTGTACTTCCGCAAGGAGGGCCGCGCGCTCGGCGAGGTCACCAAGTTCCTGGTCTACAACGCGCGCAAGCGCCAGGTCGGCGGCGACAGCGCCGCGCAGTACTTCGCGCGCACCGAGTGCGTCGCGGGGGTCCAGGACATGCGGTTCCAGGAGCTCATGCCCGACGTCCTGCACTGGCTCGGGATCAAGAAGATCCACCGCCTGGTGTCGATGTCGAACATGAAGTACGACGCGATCGTGCGCGCCGGCATCGAGGTCGGCGAGCGGGTCCGCATCCCCGACGAGCTGATCCCGGCCGACGCCCGGGTCGAGATGGACGCCAAGATGGCCGCCGGCTACTTCACCCCGGACGGCAAGGCGCCGGCGCACGACGAGCTCGCCAAGGCCAAGGGCCGCAGCCTGGGCGAGTGACACGATCGCGATGTCGCGGTCGTCGGCGACGTGGCGCTGGCTGCGCGCGCGAAGTGCTTGACAGAACGAGGTGACCGGCGGCACGCCAGTTGCTGCAGGAGGGCCCCATGGTGCTGCACATCGATCACATCGATCACGTCGGGCACGTCCGGCACGTCCAGAGTTTCCAGCGCCTCCTGCCGTTCCGTGGCCTCGGGCCCATCCCGGCCTGCCGGGCCCTCGCGGCCCTCGCGGTCGCCGCGGCGATCGGTTGCTCGGGCAGTGGCGACCCGCACGGCCCGTGCGACATCGCCGGTGGCGTGTCGACCGAGAGCGCGACGTTCGGCGGCATCGACTACGCGGTCGTCGGCGGGTTCTCCGGGAATGGCGACGGCACGACACTGCACGTCGCCGCGGACGGCTCGTTCTCGCGGACCACGCGAAACTCGCGCCGCGGAACGAGCCGCGCGCTCGTGACCTGTCAGGCTGTGGGCATGAGCGCTTCCAGGTACACCGGTGGCTGTCACTGTGGCGCCGTGCGCTACACCGTCGAGGCCGACCTGTCGCAGCCGGTCATCGCATGCAACTGCTCGATGTGCGGCCGCTCCGGCACGATGCTCGCGTTCGTGCCGGTCGACAAGTTCACGCTCGAGCAGGGCAGCGACTCCCTGACCGACTACCAGTTCAACCAGCACAGGATCCATCACCTGTTCTGCAAGGTGTGCGGCATCAAGTCGTTCGCGCGCGGCACCGGCCCGGGCGGCAAGGAGATGGCGGCGATCAACACCCGCTGCCTGGACGGCGTCGATCCCGGTGCGCTGACCGTCAAGCAGTTCGACGGCCGCAGCCTGTGACCCGGCCACCCTGGCGCGCCGTGCGGCCGGGGCGGTAGGGTGGCGGCATGTCTGACGTTGCCGCGGCGATCGCGTACCTGCGCTCGCCGCTCGCGATCCGCGCGCGCTGCGAGGCGATCTTCGAGGCCGGGCTCGCCGGATCGCTGGGCCACTTCGCGATCGACCTCGGCGCGCTGCCCGCAGTGGCCGATCGGGTCGTCGAGGTCACCCGCGCCGCGTATCCCGATCTGCAGATCCCGGTGCACGGCCGGATCAACCACTTCCGCGCCGGCGGCATCGATCGGGTCGCCGAGCTCGAGGCCCGGCTCACCGCCGCCGATCGGTCCGGCGATACTGCCACCGACCGCGACGCGCGGGCCCGCGCCTGGATCGACCTGATCGTCGTCTCGGTGCTGCTCGATGCCGGCGCCGGGGATGCCTGGCGCTACGTCGAGCCCGGCACGGGCTGCGCGCTCGCCCGCTCGGAGGGGCTGGCCGTCGCCAGCTTGCACGCGTTCGAGGCCGGCGTGTTCTCGTCGGACCCGGCCCGGCCGCTGTGCGCCGACGCCGCCGGGCTCGCCGCGCTCGACCCCGGGCGCCTCGCCGCCGCGTTCCAGGTCGGCCCCGACAACCCGCTCGTCGGCTTCGCCGGCCGGGTCGAGCTGCTCCGCGCGCTCGGCGCCGCGATCGCCGCCGCACCCGCGACCTTCCCCGGCGGCCGGCCGGGCGGCCTGCTCGATCACCTCGATGCGCGCCTCGATGCGCACCCCGATGCCCGCCCCGATGCGCCCGCCGCCGCGGACGGGATCGAAGCGGCCGCACTGCTGCGCGCCCTGCTCGACGGCCTCGCGCCGATCTGGCCCGGCCGGATCGAGCTCGGCGGGGTCAACCTCGGCGACGTGTGGCGCCATCCCGCCGCCGGTGGCAGCGGACCCTCGGCCGGCCTGGTGCCGTTCCACAAGCTGTCGCAGTGGCTCGCCTACTCGCTGTTCGAGCCGCTGGAGCGCACCGGCCGCCGGATCGCGCAGCCCGGCGCACTGACCGGGCTCCCCGAGTATCGCAACGGCGGCCTGCTCATCGACCTCGGCGTCCTGGTGCCGCGGCGCGACGACATCCGCACCGCCGTCCACGCACCCGGCGACGAGCTCGTCGTCGAGTGGCGCGCGCTCACCGTCGCGCTGCTCGACCGCGTCGCCGAGGTGGTCCGCCTGCGACTCGGCAAGACTCCCGCCGAGCTGCCGCTCGCCCGCGTGCTCGAAGGCGGCACCTGGGCCGCCGGCCGCGCCGTCGCCCGAGAGCGCCGCCCCGGAGGGGGGCCGCCGCTCCACATCCGGTCCGACGGCACGGTGTTCTGACCGAGCGCCGGTCTCGAGGCGGTCGCCCTGCCCGACGACGTCGCCATGTACATCGCGTCGTCGATCAAGCCCAACGTCCGCGAGCTCGAGCGCGCGCTGATCCGGCTCGCCGCCTACGCCTCTGCCGTCCGTCCAGCCCGGATCGCCAAGTCCATCGAGCCACGCAGCCCACCGACAGACCTGCCCGACCGGCCAGGCATCCCCCGTCGATCTGAGAGGGTCCCCGCCCCCTGCCTCGCCGGGCAACCTGCTGGGCTCTCTTCGCTCGAGAGGAGATCGGCCCGCGTGGGTTGGTGCATTCGGATGCGCGACACTGTCAACCGCCGGGACCCTCGCTCGATCTGGTGCGGTTTCGCGGGGGTAGGACACGGGTGCGACAGCGACCCGGGGGCGACATTTGACGCGACACGTCGCGCCCTGGCGTTATCAGTTCAAGTATTTGGATTCACATGGCCAAAGTTGGCGCGGAAGCTGAACAAGGGCGCGGCGACCGCGGCACTCGCCGCGCCAACAGGAAGTCGGAACATGAGCTATCTGGAGAACATTGCAACGCGCCAGCGCCGGAGCCGTCTCCGCGACGCGCTCTTCGCCCTGTTCGTCGCGCTCGCGGCGATCACGGCGGTCACCACGGTCACCAAGGCCGTCGTGGCGAGCTCGCAGAGCCAGCATCGCTAGGCGCCGTACCACGTGCCTGTCGTGTCTGCGGTACTTTCCGCCGACATGGCAGGCACGGTCCACGTCATCGACCATCCACTGGTGCAACACAAGCTGTCGCTGATGCGATCGAAGGACACCAGCACCAGCACCTTTCGCAATCTGCTCCGCGAGATCAGCATGCTCCTGGCCTACGAGGTATGCCGGGACTTGCCGACGACGCTGATCCCGATCGAGACCCCGATCGCGCCGATGATGGCGCCGATCCTCGACGGCAAGAAGACCGTGCTGGTCTCGATCATGCGCGCGGGCAGCGGCATCCTCGACGGGATGCTCGAGATCTTGCCGTCGGCGCGGGTCGGCCACATCGGCCTGTACCGCGATCCCAAGACGCTGGTCGCCGTCGAGTACTACTACAAGGTCCCCGACAACATGCACGATCGCGACGCGATCGTCGTCGATCCGATGCTCGCGACCGGCAACTCCGCCGTCGCGGCGATCGATCGGCTCAAGGAGAGCTCGCCGCGATCGCTCAAGTTCGTGTGCCTGCTGACCTGCCCCGAGGGCCTCGCCGCGTTCCACGCCCAGCACCCCGACGTCCCGGTCTACACCGCGTCGATCGACGAGCGGCTCAACGAGAAGAGCTACATCGTCCCGGGCCTCGGCGACGCCGGCGACCGCCTGTTCGGCACGAAGTAGGGGCTCGACCGAGCACGACCGCCTCGACGGCGCGCTGCATGGCGAGTCGGCCTGCGGTAGCCGGGGCAGCGTGGCCCATGGCGGCTGCCTGAGACCCGCCGGCTGCGTGAGACGGGAGTTATCCGCTTCCGGCCGCCGCGGAGCGGGGCCGGCTGGGTATACTCGCGGTAGCTTGGCCCCGTTGAAGAAGAAATCCCCCGATCCCGCTGCGACGCGCACCGACAAGGACGACGCCGCCCCCCGCCCCGACGCTGCGGCTACCGTCGCACCCGGCGCCGCACCCGGCGCCGCGCCCGGCGCAGCCCCCGAGTCGACCGACCTCGCGCCGGTCGTCGGCACGAACCTGCGCCGGCTGCGCACCCGGCGCGGCCTGTCGCTGGAGCGGCTCGCCCAGATCTCGGGCGTGTCGCGCGCGATGCTCGGCCAGATCGAGCTCGGCCAGAGCGCGCCGACGATCAACGTGCTGTGGAAGATCGCCCGCGCGCTGGAGGTCACGTTCTCGGCGCTGATCAGCGCGCGCACCCAGTCCGGCGCGCTGGTGCTGCGCGTGGCCGATGCGAAGATCCTGACCAGCAAGGATCGCAGCTTCACCTCTCGCGCGCTGTTCCCGTTCGACGAGCCGCGCCGGGTCGAGTTCTACGAGCTGCGGCTCGCGGCCGGCAGCTTCGAGGCGGCCGATGCCCACCCGCCCGGCACCAGCGAGAACCTCGTCGTCACCGCCGGCTCGCTGGAGATCGACGTCGCCGGCGACACCCATCGCCTGGAGCCCGGCGACTCGGTCCTGTTCGAGGCCGACACCCCGCACACCTATCGCAACCCCGGCAAGGTCGAGACCGTGATGTACCTCGTGATGACCTACGCCGAGGAGATCGGGTAGCCCGCCGACGTTACCGGCGGTGCACCACGGCCCGCGGCAGCTCGGCCCGGGTCACCGCGCGGACCAGGGCGGAGATCCGGCGCAGCCTCGCTCGCGTGCCGCGGACCCACCGCACGGCGCGCGCCGTCAGCTGGATCATCACCGTGAGGCTCACCGCCGCGGTCACGATGAAGCCGCTCAGCGCGGCCAGGATCGCGCAGCTGACCGCCGCGACGTCGAGCACGAGGATCAGCGCCAGCACCGCCCACGCGCCGACCTGGCGGTCCCGGAGCATCGCGCGCACCCGCTCCGCGCCGCCATCGAGCTCGTGGCCGCAGCTGCAGCGCCACGCCGGTGCGGCGTTCACGCGATGACACCTGGGGCATCGCATCGCCACCATGCCGGCAGCTTAGTCGATGCCCTGCCGGCGGGCGAGCGCCCTCGCTCGGCGGGACGCCGGGAGCGGCGGTGTGCGCGCTCGCCGTCGGACGGCCAGGCGAAGCCGATCAGAACGGCCCGGCGATCACCAGCCCGCCGCCGCCCGGGGTTAGCCACCCGGTGACGGTCCGCTGCTCGCCGGCGTCGTGGCGCTTCCACAGGACCCAGCCCACGCCGCCGGCGACGAGCACTCCGCCCGCGATCAGCCCGCCGCCGCCGAGCTTGTTGCGCTGGTCGACCTTGCCGTTGTCGTCGTGCACCTGCTGGTAGGTCGAGGCCGTCTTGGCGTTGGTGCTCGCCGAATGCGCCGCCACCAGGAAGCCGACCCCGACGCCGGCCGCCACGATGCCCGCGCCCCCCAGCCCGAGCGCGACCGGGTCCTTGTAAAACGCGTACGGCGCGCGCGGCTCGGCCGGCGGTGCCTCGGGAGCCGGCGGGCTGACCGGGGCCGGCGCCGGGACGACCGCGGCGACCGGCGGTGTCACCGCGGGCGCGCTCGGCGGTGGCGGTGGCGCGGGTGCCGGCTCGCTCGGCGGTGGGGGTGCCGGCGCCACCGGCGGCGGCTTCTGCTGCGCGACGATCTCCCGGCACTCGAACAGCTTGGCCTCGACCGCCGACCGGTTCGCGGATGGCAGGTTGAACGTCAGCAGCTGCTGGTACAGCTCGAGCGCCTTGTCGCAGTGATCGAGCTTGCGCTCGGTCTGCGCCCACGCGAACAGCGTGTCGACGTCGCGCTCCAGCTCGAACGACTTGGCGAGCGCGTCGGATGCGCCCTGGTAGTTGCCCTTCTGGTACGCGGCGACCCCGCGATCGAACGCGGCCTTCGCATCGCGCCGCTTGGGCCGCGCGTCCGCGCTCCGGGCCGCTGCCAGCGACACCGCCGCCAGCACGATGACCATGGCGATCCGGGCGCGCGGCGCCCGCCTGCTCAGTGCTTGGGCTGCGTCTGCACCGGCATGAACGGCGAATCGTCGTTCCACGATGGCTCCTTGGCGTCGACCTTAGCTCGTCTGGGATCTGGCCGCTTCACTTCGGGCCGGCTCTTCGGCTTGACCGGCTTGCGCTGATCCGCTCGCTTCTTGCTCGCATCGCCTCCCGCCGCGGCCGGCGCGCCCGGCGGCGGCGCGAGCAGCGCGCTCGCGGGCTCTCCCGGCTTCGCCGGTTCTGCCGCGGCCGGCGCGGGTCCCGGCGGTGCGCCTGCCCCAGGCGCCGTCGCCGCGGCCTGCCGCGGCTCCGCGGCCGCCGGCGCGCTCGCTGCCCGGGCCGGCGCTCGCGGCGAGGTGGCGGGCGCCGGGGCGGCGGCCGCCGGCGCGGTCCTGGCGGTCTGGGCGGCCGCACCGGCCGTCGCCGCGGTGTCCGCTGCCCGGGCCGGCGCCGCAGCTGCAGGCTCGGCGGCCCCCCCGGGCCCCGGCGCGGCCTGGTTCGCGGCCGCGCTCGGTCCCGCCGTCTCGTCGGGCTTCGCCGGCTCCTGCGCAGGCGCGGTCGGCTCGGCGGAGCCGGCGGCCGGCTGGGCGCTCGGCGCAGGGGTCGTGTCACCGCGGGTCAGCACCAGCACCAGCGCGATCGCCCCGATCGCACCGGCCATTACCACGAGCACGACCGGCAGCCGCGATCGCTTGCTCGTGCGGATCATCAGCGTCGGCCGGGCATCCGATCCGCTCCGGCCGCGCGCCGGTGCCGGTGCACCGGCCGGCGCGGCATACGCCGCGTGGCCGCCGCTGATCGGGCTCGCCGCCCCCAACGGCGGGCCGTAGCTGCCATGGCCACCCGGGTTGCCCACCCCGAAGTCCGCCGGGACGTACGGGGGCGGCGGCGTCGCCATCGGCGTGGGCGGCATCGTCGACGTCGCCGCGGCGCTCCCGGCCTGCAGCGCGCTGCTCACCAGCGTCCCCGCGCTCGCGATCGGCGGCGCCGTCATCGGCGCGACGATCGGCACCGCACCCGGCATGTTCGGCACCGGCATCGCGTAGCGCACCCCCGGCAGCGGCGTCTGCCCCGGCACCGGCGGCGGCGTCGGCAGCCGCGGCTGGCTCACCGGCGTCGCCGCCTGCATCGGCGTCGAGATCCGCCCCGGCTGGGCGGGCCCTGGCACCGGCGGCGGCGTCGGCGCGCGCGGCTGGGCCACCGGCGGCGGCCCGATCTGCGTCGCGACCTGGTCCGGGATTCCCGGCGCCGAGCCGCGGCCCGCGGGCACCGTCGTCGCCTCCTCCAGCCCCGCGGCGAGCTCGTCGACCGGCGGCGGCAGCGGCGTCGGCACGTAGCGCGACTCCGGCGTCTTGCCGCTCTCGATCAGCGTGCGCACCACGTGTTGCTCGACGAAGAACGCGCCCTGCGCCCGCGCGTGGTCCCACTCCTCGAGCCGCGCCGGGAACAGCGTCGACATCAGCCGCGCCAGCACCAGCGGCGACACCCGCAGCCGGTGGTCGTGCGCGTAGTCCTCGAGCTGGTTCTGCAGCTCGAGCGCCGTCGAGAACCGCCGGTTCACGTCGCGCGCCAGCGCCCGCATCACGATCGCCTCGAGCGCCGGCGGGTAGCCCGGCATCACCGCCGACGGCGGATCCGCGTCGCGGTTCACGATCTGCTGCAGCACCGCGTACTCGGTCTCGTCGATGAACGGCCGACGCCCGGTCGTCAGCTCGTACAGGATCGTCCCGACCGAGAACACGTCGCTCCGCCGGTCCAGCGCCGTCTTACCGCGGCACTGCTCCGGTGACATGTAGGAGATCTTGCCCTTGAGCCCACCCACCGCCGACTGCACCGGCTCCCCGCCTGCTCGCGCGATCCCGAAGTCGACCAGCTTCACCGCGCCGTCGTAGCTCACCAGCACGTTGGTCGGCGACACGTCGCGGTGCACCACCCCGAGCGGCTTGCCCTCGGCCGACGCCTTCTCGTGCGCGTAGTGCAGCCCGGCGCACAGCCCCGACACCAGCGTCAGCGCGCAGTCGAGCGAGACCGGCACGCCGTTCTCCTGCGCCGTCGCCACCAGCCGCCCCAGGTCCTCGCCGTGCACGTACTCCATCGCGAAGAAGTACTCGCCCTGCTCCTGCCCGATGTCGTAGACCTGCGCGATGTTCGGGTGGTGCAGCGTCGCCGCGAGCCGCGCCTCGTTGAGGAACATGTTCACGAAGCTCGGGTTGTTCGCGTACTGCGGCAGGATCCGCTTCACGCACACCAGCTTCTCGAAGCCCTCCATCCCCACGGTGCGCGCGAGGTACAGCTCCGCCATTCCACCGACGGCGATCTGGCGAATCACCTCGTACTTGCCGAGCTTGTCGAGGAACCGAGGGCTGGGTTGGGCAGGTGTGACCACGGTAACCAGGCGGGCGTTTGCCCAGCTCAACGATAGTCGAAAACGCCCGCTCCTGCAGTAGAATGCCGGCCCATGGGAACCCGCGTCCTCGCGACCCTTGCTGCGGTGATGGTAGCCGGTTGTAGTCCGCGTCAGGAGTCGTTCACCTGCACCGGCAACGCCTCGTGCGGCGGGGGCGGGACCTGTGAGACCAACGGCTTCTGCAGCTTCCAGGATAGCACGTGCCCATCCGGACGCCGCTTCGGCGACCTCGGCGGCGCCGGCCAGTGCGTCGACGGCCTGCCGCCCCCCGACGCCGGCCCGGACGCTCCGCCTGATGCTCGCGTCTGCTTCGGCACCGCGCCCTTCGCCTTCTGCTTCGCCACCCCACCGGCCGGGTCCATCGACGTCTCGATGCCGACGACGTTCGATACCGTCACCGGCAACATGAACGGCACCCAGCTGCACTGCGCGACGCCAACGAGCGGGGACGAAGGCAACAACTACTGCGTGCTCGCCGCCAACACCATCACCATCAGCGCACCGCTGCGCGCGACCGGCACCAAGCCGCTCGTTCTCCTCGCAGTCGACTCGATCAGCGTGCCGATGTCGATCGACGT
>DATAPF010000026.1:0-18514 GCA_036265355.1 Kofleriaceae bacterium
GGCTGGACCGCGGACTTCCTCGGTGGCGCGCATCCCGTCCGCGCCGATGGCGATCAGCTCGCGTTCGCGCTCCCCGGCGACGCCGGGGCGTTTCGCGGCCGGCTGGCGGCGGACGGCCGCCGGATCACCGGGCACTGGACGCCGCCGCCGTCGGTGATCCACGGCGCCCGGTTCGCCGTGCCGGCGGTGCTCGAGGCCGACGGCGCCGATCGCTGGCGCGGCGAGATCGCGCCGCTCGACGACGTCTTCACGCTGTACCTGAGGGTGCACCGGCGGCCGGACGGCGCGCTCGCAGCGTTCCTGCGCAACCCCGAGCGCAACATCGGGGCTCGTTACGACATCGACCACCTCGAGTGCGACGGCAGCGCGATCCGGCTGGTCGGCCGGTCGGGAGGCGGCCCGGCGACCACGCTGCTGAGCGGCAGCTACGACGCAGGCCACGACGTCCTGACGATCGAGCTCCCCGCGCGCGGCGGCAGCTACGAGTTCCACCGCGACGGCGATCGCAGCGAGTTCTATCCACGCGGCAAGCATGCGGCGCACTACGCCTACCAGCCGCCGCCGGCGCTCGACGACGGCTGGCCGACGGGGACGCTCGAGGACGCCGGGATCAGCCGCCCGGGGATCGAGGCGTTCATCCAGACCGTCGTCGACCTGCCGATCGACTCCGTGCACGCGCCGCAGATCGAAGGCGTGCTGATCGCGCGGCACGGCACGCTCGTGCTCGAGGAGTACTTCCACGGCGAGCGCCGCGACCGGTTGCACGATACGCGCTCGGCGGCCAAGAGCCTGACGGCGACGATCGTCGGCGCCGCGATCCACGCCGGCGCGCCGCTGGCGGTGTCGTCGCCGGTGTACCGGACGATGACCGGCGGGGCGCTCGGGCAGGACCTGGATCCGCGCAAGCAGGCGATGACGCTCGAGCACCTGTTGATGATGCGCTCGGGCTACTTCTGCGATGACGGCGATCCGAGCGCGCCCGGGAACGAGGACACGCTGCAGAGCCAGACCGACGAGCCGGACTACTACCGCTACTCGTTGCAGGTGCCGCTGGCGACGCCGCCGGACCAGCGCTCGGTGTACTGCAGCATGAGCCCCAACCTCGCGCTCGGCATGGTCGGCCGCGCGACCGGAGAGTCCGGACTCGACACGTTCGATCGCCTGGTCGGCGGGCCGCTCGGCATGGCGCGCTACGCCTGGCCGCTCGATCCGGCCGGGCACGCGTACGGCGGCGGCGGGGTGCGGGCGCTGCCGCGCGACTTCATGAAGCTCGGCCAGCTCATGCTCGACGGTGGCGTCTGGCACGGCCACCGCGTGCTCGACCGCGAGTTCGTCGCGCGGGCGTCGGCGCCGCTGCACGATCTCAACGGCATCCAGTACGGATACCTGTGGTGGAGCATCGAGTATCCCTACAAGGATCGAACGCTGCGCGCGTGGTTCGCCGCCGGCAACGGGGGTCAGACGGTGATGGTGGTCCCGGCGCTCGACCTGGTGATCGCGATCTACGGCGGGAACTACTCGGACCCGCCGGCCGCGGTCCACGTCCAGCAGGACCTCGCACCGACCTACATCCTGCCGGCCGTGCGCGAGCCGGGCGATGACCCGCGCGCGCCCGTGACGCCGCGCGCCTTCACCTCGCCGTACGGCCGGCGCCCGCGGCCCGTGCGCTAGGCTCGCTCCGGCGCCTGGGATCGGTCAGTGCGTGCGGAACCGGAACGCGATCAGCTGGGCGCCGGCGCCGGTCGCCACGTAGACGGCGCGCCGGTTGACCGACAGCTGCGCGAGCCAGTCGAACGCGCCGCCGTCGATCAGCGGGATCTCGGCGCCGTCGAGCGCGGTGACCCACAGCATGTAGCGCAGGCCGGCCGAGTAGTACGGGTGGTCGAGCGGCTTGCGGTCGACGGCGACGCCGTCGAGCGACGCGGCGATCCGGTCGGCGAGCGCGGCGCGCGCCGGCGTGGCGAGCAGGTCGACGCGGCGCGCGCCGAACGCGTAGCCGTGGGCCTCGAGGCGGTCCAGCGCCACCAGCATGGTGCGGATGTGGCGCTCCAGCGCCCCGCCGGTGAACGCGTGGTCCCTGGTCTCGATCCCGCCGCTGGCGAGCACGAAGATCCGGAAGTGCGACGCAAAGCCCGGCAGCTTCGGCACCGGCTGGGCGCGGATCACGCGCTGGCTGGTTGCGAGGTGGACCGCGGTCGCGCCGGCGCGCAGCCGCAGGGCGCACTCGAGCGCCAGCACGTTGGTCGGATCGGCGACGACCTCGGTCGAGCGCAGCGCCGACAGCACGCGGTTCTGGCCGGTGCGCGCCACGCTGGAGCACGCCGCGAGCGGCGCGACCGGCGACAGCTCGATCGCCTCGAAGCCGTCGGCCGCCGCGAACAGCTGGCGATCGACCTCGAGGCTGACGCGCGGATCGGTCGCCGCCGGGCGGCAGAACGCGTCGCGCTGGTACTGGGCGAGCACCTCGGCGGGCGTTCGCGCCTCGGCGCGCCGCCGCATCACCTCGAGCAGCACGGACGTCAGCTCGCTGCCGGCCAGCCCGGTGGCGAGCTGCTCGAAGGCATCCGCGTCCAGGCTCTCGACGCTCCACCGCGGCGGCATGTCCGGACGCTAGCACGCAGGCCGAAACCGCGACGGTTCGCATGCCGGGCGCCGCGGGCCACGTTACCGTTGGGCGTGCCACATCGACGCGCTGCCGGGGCTCGCGGGCTGGTGGGGTGCCTCGCGCTCGCGGCGGTCGCGGCATGCCAGGTCACCGGCGAGCGCTTCACCGAGCCCCCGGGGCAACCGCGGCTGATCGCGCCGGCCTCGGTGTCGCGCGTGACCCGGCCGACCCCGACGCTGCGCTGGGCGCTCGGCGCCGATGCGGGCACGCCGGTCGTCGAGCTCTGCAAGGACCGCGCGTGCACGATGCCGCTGGCGATCGACATCGCGATCGCCGGCGACCAGCAGAGCGCGGTGCCGACCGCAGCCCTGCCGCTCGGCTGGATCTACTGGCGCGTCCGGGTCGCGCGGGGCGGCGAGGAGGCGGTCAGCGCGACCTGGCAGTTCTGGGTCGGTCGCTCGCCCAACCCGACGCCGCCCGACGTCGACTCCAGCGGCAGCGCGATGTTCGACGTCAACGGCGACGGCTACGCCGATCTGCTGGTCGCCGCGTCCGCGGCGCGCTCCCCGGCTGCGACCGGCGGCATCGTGCACGTCTATCTCGGCTCCGCGACGCCGACCGCCGACGACTGGAACGCGGCGTCGTCCGCGCGGCGGATCGACCTGACGATCCCGGCCGACGTGGGCGGGCTCTCGGCCCTGTCGCTGTCGGCGGTCGGCGACGTCAACGGCGACGGCTTCGCCGACTTCATCGTCGGTGCGCCGTTTGCCGCCCAGGGCACCGCCATGCGTCCCGGCGTGGCCTATCTCTATCTGGGCTCGGCGAGCCCGAGCGCCGAGCGCTGGAACGGCGCCTCGCCGACCGATCGGATCGAGCTGGTGGACCCCGACGGGCCGAACGCGACGTTCGGCAGCCCGGCGGTCGCGGTCGGCGACGTCAACCGCGATGGCTACGCCGACTTTCTGGTCACGTCGTCGGCGTTCGGCTTCATGCAGCCGGCCCACGTCTACCTCGGCTCGGCGACGCCCGGCCCCGCAGCATGGACGGGCGCGGCGCCGCCGCTGCGCATCGATCTGTCCAATCCCGTCGGCGTGAACGGGGTGTTCGCGACCGCGGCCAGCGCGGGCGACGTCAATGGCGACGGGTTCGCGGATTTCTTGCTCGGCACGACGGTCGGGGTGGGCGGCGATGTCGGCGCGGTCCACGTCTACCTCGGCTCGGCGGCGCCGGGTCCCGCGACGTGGAACGGCGATTCGCCCGGCGCGCGGATCGACCTCGCCAGCCCCGACGGCGACCACGCCCGGTTCTTCGTCGTCGGCAGCGCGGGCGACGTCAACGGCGACGGCCTGAGCGACCTGCTGATCGGTGCGGGCGGCGCCGCCGGCGGTCTCGGCGCCGCGCACGTCTATCTCGGCTCGCGCGATCCCGCCGCGGCGTGGGCGGCGGGAGCGACGTCGTCGCGGATCGACCTGACCAGCCCGGACACCACGCTGACCCGGTTCGGCGACGTCCTGAGCTGCGCGGGCGACGTCAACGGCGACGGGCGATCCGACTTCGTGGTCAGCGGGTTCGCCGCGGACTTCACGCAATCGAGCGCCGGGACCGCGCATCTCTACCTCGGCATGCGGACGCCGAGCCCCGACGCGTGGAACGGCACGGCGCCGGGCATGCGCATCGACCTGATCGCGCCCACCGGCGCGACGCGCGAGTACGGCGACCGGCCGGCGCTCGCCGGTGACATCAACGGCGACCTCGCGGATGACGTCGCGGTCAGCTCGCTGGATGCGGGCGGCAACGTCGGCGCGGTGTACGTCTATTTCGGCACGCTGACGCCCAGCTCGTTCGGGTGGAACGGGACTGCACCGGTCAACCGGCTCACCATCACCGGCCCCGATCCCGCGACCTCCGCGTTCGGAGGCATGCATTGATCCCGGGCGCGATCACAGCCGGCCGGACACCGCGATGCCGGCCGCGCCGGGCGCGATGCTCGGCGCGATCGCGACGCGGGTCTCGGGTGCGCCGGTGAGCCACAGCACGCCCGCGCCGATCGCCAGCGCCGCGGCGGCGCCGAACGCGAGGTTGGCGCCGAGCGCGCGGCGCGCGCCGTCGTCGAGCAGCTGGTTGGCGCGCCGGGCGTCGCCGCAGGTGGTCTGGGCGCGCGGACACAGCGCCAGCGCGTCGCGCTCGCGGTGCCGGGCCTCGACGCCGAGCACCGCGCCGGTCGTCCAGCCGGCGGCGCTGCCCGCGAGCAGGCCGAGCGCGAGCTGGCGCCGCGCGGTCCACCGCGACGGCGAGCCGGCGTCGCGCGGCGCGAGGGCCGGGCCGCGCGGCGGGCGGGTGCGCGGATCGCGCGGCGGTCCCGGGATCACCGGCGGTGCCGGCGGGGGAGGGGCGAGATCATCGAGCCGGGGGACCTCGACCCGGACCCGGCCGAGCTCGAGCGGGACGGTCACCGTCGTCGTCCACGTCGCATGGCCGGGCGCGCTCGCCGTGATCGCGTACTCGCCGCCGTCGATCGGCACCCCGCGGTTCCAGGCCTCGGCGTCGAGCGGCTGACCGTCGCGCGTGATCGCCAGGCCGGGCAGGCGGTGACCGTCGGCGACCACGACCAGCAGGTACGACAGCTTGTCCTCGATCTCGGCGAGCTTCTGGGTCGCGAGCGACCACTTGCGCGGATCCTTGACCCGCGCCAGCGCTTCCCGGTACGCGGTGCGCGCAGACGCGAGCTGGTGATTGCGCGTGCGGCACTCGCCGATCCAGATCAGCGTGCCGGCGCGCGGATCGAGCCGGTTCGAGGCCTCGAACGCCTCGCATGCATCCGCGAGCTTGTCCTGCGCCATCAGCTGCTTGCCGCGGTCGAACAGCGCATCGGCCTCGGCGGTCTGCGCGGATGCGCGCGGCGCGGCGAGCATGCCGAGCGCCAGGCTCAGCGTCGCGAGCGATCGACGGAGGCTGATCCGCCTCCCGGGCGGCCGTGTGATCTCGAACATCCCGGCGGGTACCGGGACACTACCATGGGGTCGCGGGAGA
This sequence comes from Kofleriaceae bacterium, assembly GCA_036265355.1. Classification (GTDB taxonomy): domain Bacteria; phylum Myxococcota_A; class Polyangia; order Haliangiales; family Haliangiaceae; genus JABFXX01. The sequence goes on from DATAPF010000026.1 coordinate 5,636, forward strand.
ACGCGTGCACGCGTTCTCCCGGGCGCTCCTAGTCGCTGCGATCGACGCGCAGGAGCGTGGCGTCGCGGGTCGCGCGCGCGCGTCGCGCCGGCCCGTGCGGCCGACCGGACGGTTCGCCGTGCCTGGATCGCGCGGCCGCCTCGTTCGGCTCGTCGGTCGGCGGCGCGGCCGGGCCGGTGACCTCCGGCGCGATCGGCGCGCCGGTGCGCGGGACGGCCGGCGCGACGTGCGATGCCACGGGAGCGGGCGGCGATGGGGGCGCTCGCCTCGCGGTCGCCGGCGTCGCGATCGAGGCGGGCGCGCTGCCGGCCGGGCTCGCCGGGTCACCGCGCAGCGCGCCGGCCGCGACGATCGCCGCGATCGCGAGCGCGGCGGCTGCGCCGGCGAGGGCGCGCCGCGGCCGGCGCGTGCGGCACAGCGCCTGCTCGGCAGCGTCGAGCGCGTCGACCAGCTCGGCGATCGACGCGAAGCGCTGGTCGGCCGACTTGCACAGGCAGCGCTGCAGGATCCGATCGATCACGCCGGGCAGCGCGGGGACGCGGGACGCGGCGAGCGGCGGCGCCTCGCACAGGTGCGCTGCGATCAGCTCGCCGGCCGACGTGCCGTCGAACGGCGGCCGCCCGGTCAGCATCGCGAACATCACGCAGCCGAGCGCATAGATGTCGGCGCGGTGATCGACGGCGCCGTGGCCGCCGCACTGCTCCGGGGCCATGTACGCCGGGGTGCCCATCGCCGTGCCCCGCCAGGTCCGGACCGCCGCGGCGGCGTCCTCGACCAGCTTGGCGATGCCGAAGTCGAGCAGCTTGCTGCGCTCGCCGCCCGGCACGGCAGGATCGTCGACGAGAAAGATGTTCGCCGGCTTGAGATCGCGGTGCACGATCCCGCGGGCATGGACGGCCGCGAGCGACGCACAGATCAACCGGACCAGGCGCAGGCAGGCGAGCACGTCGAACCGCCCGATCCGCGCGATCCGCCGGTCCAGCGCCTCGCCCTCCAGCAGCTCCATGACGATGAACGCGGTGCCGTCGCTGCGATGGCCGTAGTCGAACACCTGGACGATGCCGGGATCGGCGATCTGGCTCGCCATGCGCGCCTCGTGAAAGAACCGCTCGACGATCGCCTCGTCCTCCGACAGCGACGGCAGCACCACCTTGATCGCGGCCCGGCGACCCAGCAGCGTGTGCTCCGCGAGATAGACCGTCCCCATGCCCCCGGCGCCGAGCGTGCCGAGCAGGCGATATGCGCCGAGCGTCCGGTCTCCGGACATCCAGGGCGCGGTGTCGCCGCGGCCCGCCGCGGCCGCGTACGCCAGCTGCGCGTCGCTGCCGCGTGCCACGGGCGCATCGGGCGCATCGGGCGCCGCCGGCAAGTCGAGGGTCTTGCCCGCCGCCAGCGCCGAGAGCAGCTCGCGGCAGTCGCGACAGCCCGCGACGTGCTCGTCCAGCACGCGGATCCGCGCCGGCGACAGCCGGCCGTGCAGGAACGCCGCCACGTCGTCGTCGTCGAGACAGGACGCGGCGCGGGGAGCTCGCAGGATGCGGGTCCGCGAGCCGGGCGAACACGATGGTTGCGGGTGCACCGTGGTTACTATATGTACTGATTGGCCTGCACGATCCTTCCACGATGCGCGCGTTCACCTGGTCGAACCTGCTGATCGCACGGCCAGGGTCCGGGATCCGCGCGCAGGATCTGGACTTGCTCGAACGGCGGCTCGAGGACGTGATTGGTGCAGCGCGTCGAGCCTGGCCCACCGTCGAGCTCGCTCCCGAGCGCTACGTGGCGCATCTGGCACGGCACCTGCCGGAGGGTGTCGCGGTCGAGCACGCGCTCGACCAGATGCACACCGACGATCTGTACCTCGCCTGCGCGTGCGCGCTCGGCGACCGTCAGGCCGTCCTGGCGTTCGAGCGCCATTGCCTGGACGGCCTCGACGGCGTGCTGGTGAGATATCGCACCTCGTCGGACCTGGTCGCGGAGGTCAAGCAGCGCGTCCGCGAGCGCGCGCTGGTCAGCGCCGAGGGCCCGCCGCGGATCGCGCGGTTCAGCGGCCGCGGTGATCTGCGCGGCTGGGTCCGGGTGATGGCGGCGCGCGAGGCGATCAACCTGCTGCGCCGGTCGCGCCGCGACGCGTGGATCGACGACGACGCTCGGCTGCATGCGCTGCTGGCGCCGGGCGACGCCGCGCTGGACCATGCCAAGGCGCGCTACGTCGAGGAGTTCAAGCACGCGTTCAGTGCCGCGCTGCGCAGCCTGCCGCCGCGCGATCAGACGCTGCTCCGCCAGCACGTGATCGACGGCCTGAGCATCGACCAGCTCGGCGCGCTGTACGGCGTCCACCGGGCGACGGCGGCGCGCAACCTGGAGCGCGCGCGCCAGGCGGTGCTCGCCGGCACGCGGCAGCGCCTCGCCTCGGTGCTCCGGGTCCGGACCGGCGAGCTCGACAGCATCCTGCGGTTGATCCGCAGCCGGGTCGAGATCACGCTGCGCTGGCTCGTGCGCCGGCGCGGCTGACCGGCGCGGCCGAGCTACCGCGCCACGCAGGCGTGCTGCCGGCAGCTCTGGCTGCTGTTGCTGCACACCTGCTGCTCGTGCGCCGTGCAGCCCGATCCCGACGCGGTGCCGCCGCTGCACTGGTGGTCGACGCAGCTCGCGCCCTGGTTGCTGCACACGCCCTCCTCGTGCGCGGTGCAGCCATGCCCGGTGCCGAACCCGCCGCTGCACTGGTGGTCGACGCACTGGGTGCCGAACTGGCTGCAGTTGGTCTCCTCGAGCGCGGTGCAGCCGTGGCCGGTGCCGAACCCGCCGCTGCACTGATGGTCGACGCACTGGGTGCCGAACTGGCTGCAGTTGGTCTCCTCGAGCGCGGTGCAGCCGTGCCCCGGCGCGAACCCGCCGTTGCAGCCGTGGTCGACGCACTGGGCGGCGAACGCCTGGCAGTCGAGCTCCTGGCGGGCGGTGCAGCCGTGGCCCGGGGCGAACCCGCCGTTGCAGCCGTGGTCGACGCACTGCGCGCCGAACGCCTGGCAGTTGAGCTCCTCGCGCGCGGTGCAGCCGTGGCCGGGGCCAAACCCGCCGTTGCACTGGTGGTCGACGCACTGGGTGCCGAACAGGGCGCAGTTGGCGGTCTCCTGGGCCGAGCAGCCGGTGCCGTCGCAGAACCCGCCGTTGCACTGGCCGTCGACGCAGGCGCAGCCGAACGCGCCGCACGCGGCGTCGCAGCTGCCGCCGCCGCCGCCACCACCGTTGAGCGCCTGGAGCAGCAGCTGGTGCATCTCGCCCGACGTCCGGTGCAGCGGCGGGCAGCACGTCGGCCCACCCGGCAAGCTGATGCCGATCTCGAGGTGCGGCCCGGTCGAGATCCCGACGATGCCGCAGCCGACCTCCGCGATCGGCTGCCCGGCCGTCACGTGCGCGCCGACCGGGACGAGGGCGGGCAGGCTGTGCCCGTAGTAGATGAACCGGCCGTTGAGCGGGCCACCCTCGACCCGCAGCACCGGCGCCGCGGGGCCGAAGCCGCTGATGCCCTCCTGCACGATCGTGCCGCCGGTCACCGCGACGAGCACGGCGTTGCCGCCGCACGCGCCGCCGCGGGTCGAGATGTCGACGCCCTGATCCTCGGTCCAGGCCGACGGGGGCACCGCGACGCTCGGGTTCTGGAACGGGAACACGATCGTGGAGCCGACCTCGAGCGTCGGCGTACCCGCGCCATCGTCGGGCGCCGCGGGATCGGCGGACGAAGGCTCGCCGCCACAGCCCGCTGCTGTGATGAGACCTGCGACCGCCAGGCGGACGAACCTGCGAGAGCTCTGGAACATCATGCGTGTCCTCTCCTCATCATGGGGAATGCGCCAAGTGCGCTTGCGAGAGGACGACGGCGGCGCGGGACAAAGTCGCGCGCGAAATCCACAAGACTCGAGACTCGCTCGCGAAAACGCGGGCCGCCTTGCGTGGCGCCCGTCAGAACCGGGCGCTCAGCGCCAGTCCCCGGGCGTCGCCCCGGGCGTCGCCCCGGGCGATGAACGGCGCCAGCCTCACGGCACGCCCGCGCCGAGCTCGAGGCCCGGCTCACAAAGCTTGACGAATCCGTGGCGGCTCGCGCCACAGATCGGGGGCCATCATGACCGACCTCGACCGTCTGATCGAGCGCGCCCGGAGCGCGACCGTCGACCGCGGCGAGGCCGAGCGCTACGTCCGCGAGCTCGATCGCTGGGCGCAGCCCACGCCCGCACCGCGGCGGCGCTGGGTCCCGTGGCTGGCCGCCGGCGCGGCGGCCGTCGTGGTCGTGCTGGTCGTGCTGTGGTGGCTGCGTCGCTTCATCCTGTCCTGGGTGTATGCCGACCGCGGCGCGCTGCCCGACGCGCGCGCGAACCGAGCTGACGCACGCGCGTGCACCGATCGTGCACCGCGGCGCAAGCACCACGTGCGTGATGGCGTTCACGGGATTGCTGAAAGCCAGGACCGCGATGGTGTTATTGTCTCCGGTAGGCCATGAGCGATCCGGTCGCCGGTGGGCTGTTTGCGCAGCGTTTCCTGGTGGAGGCGCGGATCGCAACGGGCGGCATGAGCGCGATCTTCCGCGCGATCGATCAGCGGACCGGGCGGCCGGTTGCGCTCAAGCTCCTCCAGTCGAGCGGCTCCGCGGAGGCCATCCAGCGGTTCGCGCGCGAGACCCAGATCCTGGCCGAGTTGCACCATCCCAACATCGTCTCCTACGTGGCGCACGGGGTCGACCAGACCGCCCAGCCCTACCTGGTCATGGAGTGGCTCGAGGGCGAGAGCCTGGCCGAGCGCATCCGCCGCGGACCGCTCGGCGTGCGCGACACGGCGGTGCTGGCGCTCGGCGTGGGCGCGGCGCTCGCCGAGGCGCACGAGCGCGGCGTCATCCATCGCGACCTCAAGCCGTCGAACCTGTTCCTCCCCGACCGGGATCCGGCCCGCGTCGTCGTGCTGGACTTCGGGATCGCGCGCCACATGCTGGACCTGGGGACGATGACGCGCACCGGCACGATCATCGGCACGCCCCCGTACATGGCGCCCGAGCAGGCGCGTGGCCAGCGCGAGATCGGACCATCGGCGGACATCTTCTCGCTCGGCTGCGTCCTGTACGAGTGCCTCGCCGGCACACCGCCGTTCGTCGGCGAGCACACGATCGCGACCCTGGTCAAGCTGATACTGGAGGAGCCGGGGCCGATCCAGGCGCGACGCGACGACGTCCCCGGGGAGCTCGCCGGCCTGATCGACCGGATGCTGCTCAAGGAGCCCCACGAGCGGTTCCTGCACGGGCGGGCCTTGCACGAGGCGCTTCGCCGGCTGGAGCTGCCCGCGGAGGAGTCGAACCAGGTCGCGCCGCCCACGGCGAGCGTGGCGCCACGGCTGACGCCCCAGGAGCAGCGGATCGTCAGCCTGGCCATCGCCGTGCCGAGGACCGATGGCAAGCCGCGCACCACGCTCGTCGGCGACAGCGACACGCGGCCGCCACAGCTCCCCGAGCAGGCGCTGCTCCAGCTGGGCGCCACGCTCGAGGTGCTCGCCGATGGGACGGTGGTGGCGACGATGCTCCCCGCCGCGAGCGCCTCGGATCAGGCGTTCCTGGCGGTGCGCTGCGCGCGGCTCCTCGCGGAGCATCTGCCGGACGTCGACGTCGCGGTCGCCACCGGACGCGGCCGCATGCAGGGGCAGCTGCCGATCGGCGAAGCCATCGACCGCGCGCTCGAGCTGCTCGACGACTCCTCGCGTGTGCCGCTGCACGACGCGTCGCGCGGTGTGTGGCTCGATGTGCTCACCGAGGACCTGCTCGCCGGCCGCGTCCGGATCGAGCACGACCACGGCCGGGCGCGCGCCGTGCGCGAGCAGGATCCCCCGACCGGCGAGGACGTGCGCCGCCTGCTCGGCCAGCCCACGCCGTGCGTCGGCCGGGAGCCGGAGCTGGCGACGCTGGAGTCGATCCTCTCGACCTGCATCACCGACTCGGTGGCGCGTGCGGCGAGCGTGGTGGCGCCCCCGGGGATGGGCAAGTCCCGCCTGCGCCACGAATTTCTGCGCCGGGCGGCACAGCGTCACCCGGAGCTGCTGGTGCTCCTCGGGCGCGGCGAGATCATGCATGTCGGGGCGCCGTACGGGATGCTCGGTCAGGCACTGCGCCGGCTGTGCGGGCTCGACGGCGGCGAGCCCGACGCGGTGCGGATCGAGCGGCTGCGCGAGCGGCTCGCACTCCGCCTGGCAGGGACCGCGGCGGCGCAGGTCGTCGCGTTTCTCGGCGAGCTGTGCGGTGTCCGGTTTCCCGACGAGGCGATCGCCGCGATGCCCGCGGCGCGCAGCGATCCCAGGCTGATGCACGAGCAGGTGAAGCTCGCCTTCGTCGACTGGCTGCGCGCCGAGTGCCAGGTCGGGCCGGTGCTGCTCGTCCTCGAGGATCTGCACTGGGGCGACGCGCTCACCGTGCAGCTCCTCGAGCAGGCGCTGCGCGAGCTCGCAGAGCTGCCGCTGTTCGTCCTCGCGCTGGTGCGGCCCGAGGCGCAGGACCAGTTCGCCTCGTTCTGGAGCCTGTCCGCCCTCCATGTGCTGCCGCTGCAGGCGCTGACCCGGCGGGCCTGCGAGCAGCTGGCGCAGCAGGTGCTGCAGCGCACCCTCGGTCATGCCCCCGACGCCGAGGCGGTGCATCGCGTGGTCGCGCAGTCGGCGGGCCACCCGCTCTACCTGGAGGAGCTGATCCGCGCCGTCGCCGAGGGCCGCCGCGACGCGCTGCCGGAGACGGTCCTGGCGATGTTGATGGCCCGCCTGTCGCAGCTCGACGCCGGGGCCCGCCAGGTGCTGCGCGCGGCGAGCGTGTTCGGGGAGACGTTCACGCGGGACGGGCTGGCGGCGCTGCTCCGCGACGAGCGCGCGGTGGACGTGAGCGCGACGCTCGCCATGCTGGTGCGCACCGAGTTCGTCGAGCCCCAGCGGGAGGGGCGGGGGACGGCCCACGAGCGGTTCAAGTTCCGCCACGCCCTGGTGCGCGACGCGGCCTACAGCCTGCTCACCGAGGACAACCGCGTCCTCTCGCACGGCCTGGCGTGCGCCCACCTCGAGCAGGCGGGCGGCGCCGATCCGGCGGTGCTCGCGGAGCACGCCTACCAGGGCAACGCGCTCGAGCTGGCGGCGCGGTTCTCCATCGAGGCCGGCCAGCGGGCGCTGTCGAGCTTTGACCTCGACGCGGCCGAGCGCCACGCGCGGCGCGCGATCGAGTGCGGCGTGCGCGACGAGCAGCTCGGGGCGGTCCGCGCCATCCAGGCATGGGTCGCCAACTTCCGGCTCGATCTCCTGAGCGGGTACACGTACGCGCTCGAGGCCCTCGAGATCCTGAGGCCGGGGAGCTTCTGGTGGACCAAGGCCGCCATGGTCTGCTTCCAGTCCTTCCTCCTGCTCCGCCGCCTCGAGAACGCCGACCGCATCATCCGCGCGTTCCTCGCATCGGAGCCCGATCCGGACGCGTCCCTCGCGTACCTCGAGTCGGGGGCCATCCTCGCCACCTTCTTCGCGGTCGCCGGCGCGCGCCACGCCTGCAGCCAGGTCGTCGATCGGCTGACCCAGGTCGCGGCCAGCGTCGATCCCCGCGACCGCGGCCACCTCATGAACGCGATGGCGTGGCGGAGCATCTTCCTCGAGCCCGAGCCCTACCGGGCCCTGGAGGAGTCACGACAGGCCGCCGCGCTGTTCCGCGACAGCGGCAACCAGCTGTGGCTCGCCGAGGCCCTCCACGGGGTGGGCATGGCGCTGACGGAGATGGGTGTCTGGACCCGCGGCGAGGAGGTGCTGCGCGAGGCCCTGGAGGTCGCGCGCGCCAACGGGGATGTCCTCTACGACACGGTCGTCCACCTGCACCTCGGACTCCACCTGGCCGGTCAGGCCGATGCGGCCAAGCGGGAGGAGGCGCGCCAGATCAGCGATCGCTATCGCGATCAGCAGCTCGGGCCCGCCGTCCTCGGCGCGGCGAACAAGATCCTGGCGGACGTGTCGATGGCTGCCGGCGATCGGGAGACCGCGGAAGTGGCCGTCCGCACCGCGCTCGCCGCCTATGTGTCGATGTTGCCCTACCGCCTGCGGGTCGTCCCCACGGCGGTCGCGCTGTTCCTGGAGGGGGGGCGGGTCGCCGAGGCGCGCCAGCTGGCCGAGGAGGCGGTGGTGCAGCTCGACGAGCAGGGTGGGCTCGGCGCGTGCGATCTCCCGGCGCGGCTGGCGGTGGCGCAGGCGCGCCTGGCCGACGGCGATGTGGAGGGTGGGCGGAGCATCCTGCGGAGCGCGCTCGAGCAGCTGCAGCTGCGCGCCGGCAAGATCGAGGATGCCGAGATGCGCGAGAGCTACCTGGCGCGCGCCCCCCACCGCTGGCTCATGGACCTGGCGCGCGAGCACGGCATGCTGCCGTCGACGTTCACGATCGAAGACTGAGCGTGATGTCCTTCGCACAGGCGCGGTCGCACTCGACCGACCGATCGATTACCTTCGGCGGATGCATCGATCCACGGCGTGGGTTTCACTGGGCTGGCTCGTCGCCGGCGCGGTCGGCTGCGGCGCGGGGGGCGCCGCGGTTCGCTCGCAGGCCGAGCGCGAGCGCGACAGCGCGGTCGCCGTGGCGTCGCTGCAGGCCGCCCGGTTTGCCGAGGCCGCCAGCCAGGCGTCGCTCGTGCTCGCGCGCGATCCGGGCAACTCGCGCGCGGCGGCGGTGCACGCGATCGCGACCTACCAGGCCGCCGGCAGCCGGCTGCGCGACGACCTGTTCTCGGCCGGCATGAGCCTGCTCGACCACGCCACCGCCCGCGACGTCGGGGAGCGCTTCCTCGTCCAGCTCGCGACGGTCGACCGCGATCTCGGCGTCGTGGCCGGCGATCCGGCGTTCTCGCTCGACCTCTGCCTCGCGTGCTGGGAGCACGACTGGAACCACAACGGCGAGATCGATGACCGCGATCGCGCGCTGTTCGAGATCGAGTTCGATGGCCGGGTCGCGCCGGGCAGCGAGGACGGCGTCGGCGAGCTGCCCCCGGGCGATCCGCGCCGCCGCCCGACCTTCCGGTTCGACACCGGCGACGCCGACTGGGCGCGCGCGATGATCAGCTTCCAGCGCGCCGCGCTCGAGCTGCTCCTGGCCTACCGCTGGTCGGAGGTCGGCAAGCTGTTCGCGGGCTCGCGCGGCGGCGCGCATGCACCCACCGTCGTGCTCCACCTCGAGGACGCGCCGCGGGTCCAGCGCGCCCGCACGTGGATCCTCGACGGCATGCGCTATGCGGATCGCTGCCGGGCCGAGTACCTGGCCGAGACCGACGACACGCGCGAGTGGGTGCCCAACCCGCGCCAGCACGATCACCCGGTTCCGCTCGAGGTCGACGCGGCGCTCTACCAGACCTGGGCCGACATCACCGGCGACGTCCGCCGGCTGCTGGAAGGCGAGGACGGCATCTCGTTCCGCGAGCTCGCCGCCCTGGGCAAGCGGGACTCCGCCGCCTATCTGCCCGACGCCTACCTCGATCTCGGCGCGATGCTTCGCCAGCCCGCCGACATCACGCTCGATCTCGCCCTGATCGAAGCCGCCGACGAGCTGCACACCAACACGGTGGCGGTCGTCCCGCTGATCGAGAAGTTCCTGCGCGGCGCGCTCGGCAAGGGCTATGCCCCCGCCAAGCAGCGGTCGCCGCTGATCGGCCGCCTGCAGCGGATGAAGCGCGAGCTGTCGACGGGCAACGACACCTTCGAGCGCAAGCTGCGCTATCTGCTGTGGCTCAACTGAGCGCGGCGTGCGCGCGACCGCGCGCTTGACGTCATCCAGCTGCCGGGCCCGGATCGGGAGGAAACAAAGCGAGCACCACCACGGTATGATCCACTGTGGGGTTCCAGTATAACCAGAGTTGCTTGTCGCCCGGCAGGGCCACGACGTCGCATCGCAGGGGGCCACCCCGAACGGGACGCCCGCAGCCGCCGGGATCCCGCTGAATGCCTCGCAGCGCCTTCAACAGAAACGGCGCAGTCATGGGTTGGTCGCGCAGCGTTTGATAGACGGACCACGACTCCTGGGAAATCAAGATCGGTCGACCAGGCGAGGAAGGAGTCGACATCCGAGGCGGCCTATTCGATATCTGGCATGATGAAGTCCTCGAGCCGCTCCAGATCCACGACGATTCCGGCCGTGGGGGCGCCGCGGATGAGCTGCTTCAGCTCTGCTCGTTGCGCGAAGCTCAGGGTCATGATCTCGTGTCCCATCCGAGGCTCGTGCTCAGCCGCGCGGGTGGCTTTGTCGCTGGCACCCCGCGGTTCCTGCGCACGATGAGTCGCTTCCTTCAGTCTCGCCAGTCGCGCCCCGAGCGGGGTGACGCGGTACAGGCGCTCCCGACCGTCCTGGGTCGGCAGCTCCACGAGCAATCCCAGCTGACCCAGCTGCCGGAGGTAGCGACCGCCCGTCGCGGGACTCTTGTGAACCGCCTGCGCGATCTCGCTGGGCGTTCGTGGGGTGACCGCCACACGGTCGAGAACATCTTGGAGGGTGGGCATCGCAACCAGCTCTCGTCGTGCACGCACTTCCTGCTCTCGCGGTTCCAGCGCTGCTTCCGCCGCCACGAGGACATCGAGGAGCGCTTCGTGATAGCCTTGGCGTCGTTGATCGAAAGGTTCCTCACCCAGCTCGGCGATCCGGCCGCGCAGGACCTTCACGATCTCGGAGCGATGCTCGATGGCCTGGAGCGCAGCCGCACGGCCGCCCGCACGGTAGATCGCTGGATCGCGATTCACGAGACGGGTTGCAATGCGTTCGACGAGCTCGATCTCTTCCGGGGTCAGCCCCATGTTGACGCTCCTACGGCATCGTTGCTGCCGGCGCGAGACCGGCTCTTCCAGAAAGGATGGGACATCACGAACGGATCGTGCAAGCACTGTACGAATAATTTCACGATTCTTCCAAGGATGCGTTTATTCTGAATAATTCAAATATCTTACCATTCGTTCTGATCACCGCCACGACCCCCTCCGCGGCTTGCTCCGAGGTCCTCGGAGGATCACCGCGTCTGGGCTGGGCGAAGATCGCGACGTCGTCGACCGATTCGTGTGGGCCGTTGCTCACGAACACGAGGATCTGACCCTCCTGCGCCATGGCGCGTGCGCTGGTCACGTAGAGGTCTGTCTTCGGGGACATCGAGGCGACGAGGACCGCGCGGGCGCGCAGATCGATCAACACGCGGCGTGGAGCTGGTTCCATCATGTCCTTGCAGATCAACGGGGAGAATGACCAGCGCCGGCCGGCGACGATCGTGATCAGGTTGGGCCGTTCGATCAGCTCGACGCGGCAGACCCCGCCTATTTCGAGCGAGAAGTTGGAGAACTTGTCGTGGATAAGCCGCTCGGAACTGGGCATGCCGCGCAACATCACACGTGCCCGATTGCGACGCGGTTCACCGGCACCCTCGAGGTGCCGTGATCCCGCGATCAACAGTGCAACGGAGCGGTTCGCGGCAAACCAGGCGGCGATCTCCTCCTCGATCCCAGCATCGCAGCACAGCTCTGGCAAGACGATCACCGAAGCACCGTGTTGCGCGGCGATGTCGAGTCCTCGGCGCAGGCGGGCTCGATACGCCGCCGCAATCGATGGCAAGGGTCGGATTCGATAGAAGGCGGGCGGCTCGACGTTGTCGATGAGGTCGTAGGTGAGCTCGCGTGCGATCGCACAGCTCGGGATCACCGAAGCCCAGATGACGTCAGGGCCGGGGGCGGCGATTCGATGGCCGGAGAACAGGGCATCGACGACGCCGTCGTACCGGGCGTCGAACACGATCTCGAGCTTGCCAATGCCATCGGGGCACAACCGCAGATGGTGCATCCCGTCGAGCGGTACTGCGAGCGAGAGCGGGACATCGACGGCATCCGGCGCTGGTGTCAGACCGCGCGCGGTTCCCTTCTCCTCGATCACCACGTCGCCCGGCGGGACCGGGATGGGATCGCCGGAACCGCGCGAGATGCGTGCGCCGGCGAACCAGGAGAAGAAATGACCACCGCGTCGCACATCGAGGACGGTCGCGATGTCCCGCGCCCGCAGTGCGAGGTCCTCCAGCTCTGCCGCGGCGGCGAGCAAGCTCACGATCTGCTCCAGCTCTCGTCGATGGAGGAACTCCGGATCCAGCGAGTCGCGGTGGTCCACGATGATCGCCTCGGCGGCGGACAGATATGGACCGTAAGGCGCGCCGGCTTCATGGCGGCGCTGAAGCACACGATCCAGCTCACGTGCGCGCGTTCGACAGATCCGCAACAGGCAGGCCGCCACGTCTACTGTCGGCAGCTCGTCGTGCCCGCGTAGCTCGTCGTACGCCGTCTCACCCGGCATCCCGCTCGCCACGGTAGCGGGAACCGCGGCCGCTTGCCAGTGTTCAGCCTGCGGCGGCGATGTTCGCGCTGGCGCGCGGCGACTGGCTGCGGTTGGCCGGGCGGACGCCCGCGATGGCCATCGCAAACATGGCAGATCGCAGAACACCGAAACACCCCTGGTACAGCGACATCACCGCCCGCTGGGGAGTCGTGCGTCGAGCCTTGCGCGGAGCTCGTCGGGCGCGAGCTCGACGACCGGGAAGCTCCAGGTCTCCCCCGCGGCGGGGTCGCGCGGCGCGGGCCGACCACCGGGCGCGATCGCGATCCGGTCGACGAACGCGAGCCGCTTGCCCGCTTGCCAGGGCAGGGTCGAGCGCTCGATCTGCCAGCTGCGCGTGGTGCCGTACGAGAGCTCGCAGTCGAGGTACGCGATGAGGACGTCGCGCGGCGGATGCGTCCGGGCGATCAGCTCGCCGAGCGAGTCGCCGGGCGGCAGGGCGACGGCGCGCGCACGGGCGTAGATGAAGTGATCGCCGGCGACCGCGAGCAGCTGGTCGACGC
>DATAPF010000027.1:0-2852 GCA_036265355.1 Kofleriaceae bacterium
ACACGGTCGGCGACTGGCCGTTGAGCGGCAACTGGCGCTGGACCTGCGCGATCTTTGCCTGGACGTCCTGCACCGCGAGATCGATGTCGCGATCGATGTCGAACGTGACGGTGACGCGCGCCGAGCCGTCTTTCGACTGCGAGTCCATCTCGATCACGCCGGTGACCTGCGCGAGCACGTCCTCGATCGGGTTGACGATGCCGGTCTCGACATCCTCTGGCGACGCGCCCGTCCACGTGACCGAGACCGTGACGACCGGGTTATTGACGTCGGGAAACTGGCTGACGCCGATGCCGGTCACGCTGGGAAACAGGCCGAGCGCGACCAGGCCGAACAGGATCGTGCCGCACATCAGCATCCACGCGAACACCGGGCGGCGCAGGCAGACGTCGGTGATGTTCACGGCGCGTCCTTGGCACGGTGGCGGCGGCCGGATCCCGATCCGGCGGACGGCTCGGGGGCGGTGGTATCTGTCGCGGCACCCGGCGCGGCGCCCGGCGCGGCCGAACCCGAACCCGAACCCGCGGCGGGCGGGGCGGTCGCGGCCTCGAGCGTCATCGTGCTGGCGATCTTGACCGGCGCGCCGTCGGTCAGCGGCTCGATGCCGCGGACCACCATCAGCTCGCCGGCCGCGACCCCGCGGGTGAGCTCGACGCCGCCGTCGGAGGTGTGCATGCCGAGCTGGACCACCCGGGCGTGGGCGACGCGCTTGTCGTCGACCACGTACACGATGTTGCCCTTCTCGGTCGGCTGGACCGCGAGCGACGGCACCACGATGCCCTGGCGCGCGCTGCCGACCGGCACGGTGACCGTGCAGAACGCGCCCGGCCGCAGCCAGTGCTGGTGGTCGGTCTGATCGACCTGCGCGGTGACCGGCACCATCCGGGTCGCCGGGTCGGCGGCGTCGGACACCAGCGTGATCTTCGCGGTGTACTCGCGCGGGGTCTCCTTGAGCATCAGCGTCGCGGGCATGCCGGCCGCGAGCCGCGGCGCGTCCTGCTCGGCGACCTGGAACCGCAGCAGCAACGGATCGCGCTGCAGGATCGTCGCGAGCACCGCGCCGGCCGGGAGGTACTGGCCCTGCTGCACCGTGCGGGTCTGGACCACGCCCGGGATCGGCGTGCGGACCGACGAGTCGCGCAGGTTGAGGTCGGCGATCCGCAGCGCCTGGCGCGCGGCCTCGACGTCGGCCTTGGCGGTGTCGACCGCGGTCTGCTTCTGCTCGATCTCCTCGCCCGGGACCAGCCCCGGCGACGCGCTGTCGGCGGTCTTGCGGCGCGCGAGCGCGGCCTCGGCCGCCTTCTGGGCCGCCTGGGTCTTGGCCAGCGTCGCGCGGGCCTGCTCGACCGCGATCGTGTAGCGCTCGCTCTCGATCGCGACCAGCACGTCTCCCGCCTTGACCACCTGACCCTCGACGAACCCGACCTTGTCGACCGCGCCGGCGACCCGCGCGGTGATCTGGACCTGCTGGAACGCATCGAGCGAGCCCGGCGCGGTCACCGTGTACTGCATCTGGCGCGGCGCGAGCGTCGCGACGTCGACCGGGTACTCGAGCTTGAGCCCGCGCTTGGTGGTGGGCGCGTCGGCGGGCTTCGAGCAGCCGGCGCCGCCCAGCGCGACGGCGACCGCGATCCAGGTCTTCATGGCAGTGGACCTCCCAGCGGATCGAGCCCCATCGCCTGGCGCAGCGCGAGGTATGCGCTGGCGACCGAGAACTGCGCCTCCGCGAAATTGACCTCGGCGGCGAACCGCTGCTCGTTGGCGTCGAGCAGCTCGATCGCCTTGGCGAGCTGCTGGTGATACAGGATCGCGGTCTCGTCGGCGCTCTTGCGCGCGGCGTCCACCGCGCCCTGCGCGGCGACCAGCGCCAGCTGCGCGCTGACCAGCGCCGCCGCCGCGGTGCGGACCTGGGCGTCGATCGTGCGGATCAGGCTGTCGGTGGTCAGGTCGGCGATCGCCGCCTGCGCGTCGCGCGACCGGGCGTCTGCCAGGCGCGCTCCGGCGTCGAAGATCGTCCAGCTCGCCTTCAGCGCCACTGTGCCCGTCACGTCGTGGCCGTGGTCGGCCTGCGAGCTGGCGGTGAACTGGCCTTCCAGGTCCAGCGTCGGGAACCACCGCATCCGCGGCTCGCGGGCGAAGTCGTGCGCGGCAAGCGCGATCTCCTTGCGGGCCGCCAGGTCGGGCCGCCGGGCCAGGCTGTTCGCGACCAGCGCGTCGGCCGGCGGCACCGGCTGGACCCCGGCGTCGAGCAGCGCGGCCGGCACCACCAGCCCCGGCGCGATCCGCGCCTTGACCACCAGCCCGAGCTGGATGTACGCCGCGTCGAGGTTGCCCTGATCGCTGGCCAGCTCGCGCTCCGAGCTCGCCAGCCCGATCCGCGCGCGGGTCACGTCGTTCGAGCTCACCAGCTGCGCCCTGGCCTGCGCGTCGGTATCGGCGAGATCCGCCCGCGCGGTGTCGAGCTTGCGCTGCGCCGCCTGGACCACCTGGTCCGCGAGCAGCACGGCAAGGAACGCCTTGGCCGCGTCGAACGCGACCTGGCGCCGATCGTCGGCGCTCTGGGCGCGCTGGCCCGCCAGCTCATGCCGGGCCTGATCGTAGAGCGGCCACGCCGTCGGGTCGATCAGCGGCTGGCTCAGCGTCACCGTCCCACTCGCGGTGTCGAGCGGCGTGTCGCGCGGGTGCAGCGTGTCGTTGCCGCTGGCCGACAGCACCGGCAGGAACGCCGTCCGCGCCTTCGCAACGCCCGCGTCGGCGATCACCACGTTGAGCTCGGCGATCTGGGCGCGCTCGTTGCGCGTCAGGGCGAGCTGGATCGCGTCCTCGAGCCGCAGCCCCTGGACCGGTGCCGG